>JAFDWA010000185.1 GCA_018268735.1 Actinomycetota bacterium
CCGTGGTCCCGTTGCCGCGGTGGTTCCACAGCTACGGTCAGATCGCCTGACCGGCACATCGGTCCGTCGAGAGGAGCCAACATGGACGAGCCCACCGCCGCTGAGACCTCCGGTGCATCCACACCGACGTCGGGTGTCGACTACATCGCCAAGAAGCTGGGGGCGGAGTTCCTGGGCACGTTCCTGCTGGTGCTCGGCGGGTGCGGTTCGGCGATCTTCGCGGCCAAGGCGCTCGGCACCACCAAGGGGCTGATCGGCGTGGGCGGTGCAGCCCTGCCGGCAGCTGGTGTGGTGAACAGCGGCATCGGCTACCTGGGCGTCGCCCTCGCGTTCGGCCTCACCGTCGTGTGCGGCGTGTACGCCTTCGGCCACGTCTCCGGCGGCCACTTCAACCCCGCGGTGTCGGTGGGGCTCGCGACCGCCGGCCGGTTCGGCTGGAGGGACGTCCCCGCGTACGTGGTCACGCAGTGCCTGGGAGCGATCGCAGCGGTGGCGGTGCTGTGGGCGATCCAGTCCGGACGACCCGGTGGCTTCGAGATCACCCAGGGCGCGTTCGCTTCGAACGGCTACGGCCAGTTGAACGGCAGGATCTTCTACGACCTGCCGGCAGCGTTCGTCGCCGAGCTGGTCCTGACCGCCCTGTTCGTCATCGTCATCCTCGGCGTGACCACCAAGGCGGCGTCCAAGGCGCAGGCGGCACTCGGCATCGGACTGATGCTGACGCTGATCCACCTTGTGTGCATCCCGATCACGAACACCAGCGTGAACCCGGCGCGCTCGCTCGGGCCGGCGCTGTTCGAGCGGGGCACGGCGCTCGGCCAGCTCTGGTTGTTCATCGTCGCCCCGATCGTCGGTGGGGCGCTCGGCGCGGTGGTCTGGAAGCTCGCCACCGGTGGCGACGACACCCAGACCGGCGAGTCCGAGGCCGAAGGCGTCGAGGTCGCCTGACAGGTCGCGGTCCAGCTCGGCGTCCGACGCTCGTTGGGTCCCCGGCCCCGAGTGCCTCTAGCATCTGACGACCCGTCAGATCATCGAGAAGGGGAACAACGGACCATGGGCATGCTCGACGGCAAGGTCGCGATCGTCACCGGCGCAGGGCACGGCATCGGCCGCGGCCATGCGATGGAGTTGGCCCGCCACGGCGCCACGGTGATCGTCAACGACCTCGGTGGATCGGTGACCGGTGAGGGCACCGGACGCGACGCGGACCTCACCGTGAAGATCATCGAGGAGCGCGGCGGCACCGCTGCCGCCAACTACGCGGACGTCTCGGACTTCGACCAGGCAGGCGACATGATCGCCCAGGCGGTGGACGACTTCGGCCGCCTGGACATCCTCGTCAACAACGCCGGCATCGTCCGTGACGGCTCGATCTTCAACATGTCCGTCGACGACTTCGACGCAGTGCTCAAGGTGCACGTGCGGGGCACCTGGGCTCCCTGCAAGCACGCGGCGCTGCACTGGCGGGCGCTCAACAAGGCGACCGGTCGGAAGGTCGACGGCCGGATCATCAACACCGTGTCGGGCGCCGGGCTCACCGGCAACTTCGGCCAGTCCAACTACGCACCCGCCAAGGCCGCGATCGCGAGCCTGACCCAGACGCTCAGCCTCGAGCTGTACAAGATGGGCGTCACCGTCAACGCGGTGGGCCCGGCCGCAGCGACCCGCATCACCGGCACCATGCCGAACGCTCCAGCGGTCATCGAAGCCGACGAGATCGCCGAGGACGAGTGGAACCGCATGGACCCGGCGGTGTCTTCACCGCTGGTCGCGTGGCTCGCCTCCGACGAGGCCGATCACGTCACCGGCCAGATCATCCGGGCCGTGGCCGAGAACATCATCCTGATGAAGGGCTGGGCCGACGGCCCGACGATCAACAACAAGGGTCAGCGCTGGGACGCCACCAAGCTCGGCCAGCAGCTCGCCACCGACGTGTTCTTCACCAGAGCCCCGGGCCTGCGCTACTGATCCGGTACCGTCGCCGCGGTGCAGCGCGACATCCTCGACGAGGAGCTCGGACCCAAGGCGTTCGCCGAGTCGTACCCGCCCGTCGGCGCAGTTGCCGGGCTCCGGCTCATGCACCGAGCGACCAGCTTGCGGGGTCGCGTCGCCAAGTTCACCGGTGAGATCGTCGTGCTCGTCGATCCTGCCGGGCGCGAGCACCGGTTCCGCAACCGCCCTGGCGCGTTCGCCCTCGACGGCGAGACCGTGACGCTGGTCCGCCCGTCGACGAGGGCTGCAGCGGGTGCTGCCCCGGCGCTGCGCCGGACGGCTGCCGGCTCGCTCGTCGCCGACGACGCCGCTGCACGCGTCGCGAGGGCGTCGCGCATCTGGGTCGAGGGCGATCACGACGCGCGGCTGCTCGAACGGGTCTGGGGTGACGACCTTCGCGAGCTCGGGATCGTCGTCGAGCCGATGGGAGGCATCGACGACCTGCCTCGCATGGTCGACGACTTCGGCCCCGGAGCGCATCGACGCCTGGCTGTCCTGGTCGACCACCTCGTCCCCGGCTCGAAGGAGACCCGCACCGCTGCCGCGGTGACACGTGACGGCGTCGTGGTGCTGGGTCATCCGTACGTGGACGTGTGGCAGTGCGTCCGGCCGGTCGCGCTCGGCATCGCCGGCTGGCCCGAAGTCCCACGTGGCGAGGACTGGAAGGTCGGCGTGTGCCGACGACTCGGATGGTCCGATCCGCGCGATGGCTGGCGGCGGGTCCTTTCTGCCGTCGACACGTTCGCCGACCTCGAGCCCGAGCTCGTCGGCGCCGTCGAACGGGCGCTGGACTTCCTCGCCGACGCCGGCTGAGCCCCGACGGTCCTTCAGCAGGACGGTCGTTCAGCGAGGGCAGGTGCTCCCGGGCTCAGGTGCGGTCGAGGGCGGAGCCTGCGGTTGCGGTGAGGCGCTGTCCGCTCCGAAGCCAGCGGCGATGTCGCCGAGGATCCGGGACGGGTCGATCTCTGTGAGCTCCTTGACCTGATCCGGTGGCGGCGCCGCGATGCTCTGGGGCTGGTCGATGCCGCTCAGCGTGATCGTCGTGGTCGGCAGGAGTCGCAGCAGGCTGCAGTCCCCCGTGGTCGTGTCGGGCGTGACGGTGATCTCCAGGTGGCGCAGCATGCCGCTCGCATCGACGTCACCCTGGAGCGACACCCTGGCCCGGCTGAGCGCGTCGTCGACGCTGCGGCGAGTCGACTCGTCGCCGGGGATCCCCGATCGCCATGCACCGGTGCCGTCGAGCAGGTCCGCCACTCCGGTGCCGGTGAGCTGTGCCTGGTAGCGGGTGACCTCGACGCCGTCGACGGTGGTCGGTGTTCCGGGCTGGTCCACCGTCGCCTTCTCGAGGAGGCGTCGCACCGCAGCGACGGTGTCGGAGATGCTCGTCCCGACCGACGCGCTCAGGGCGCTTGCCCCGAACGGCACGCGCACGTAGGCGTCGCCGGTGTGCGCGTAGACCCGGCCACCCACCACCAGCATCTCGATGCCGGCGGGGGACGTGTCGGGCGCGCTCTGGGCGGCGGTCGCAGAGCTGCGGATCCGCATGTCGTCGCCGTCGAAGGCACCAGCCACCTCCACCCTTCCGGCGTGGATCTCGACCCGACCGGAGCGGATCGGCTGCTGTGCCGCACGCGCGAGCACGACCTTCACCGCTCCGGCAGACGGGGCTGTTCGACGCTCGGAGCTGCGGGTCGGGGAGGTCAAGGTCGGGCCTGCTGCGACATCGCTGCGTCCGTCGGCGCACGACGTGATGCCGACGCAGGTGATCATCACGGCCGCTGCGGCCGTGGCGGCCGCTCTCCTGGTCGTGTTCGTCATCTGACCTCCTCGTCGTTCGTCCTGAGGTGATCGGTCACGAGGGCAGCTCATCTTGAGGCTGCATCCGTCGGTCCCCTGAGCAGGCTCAGTCGCCGTCGTCGAAGACCGCCTTGCGGATGTCGGTCATCGCCGCCTCCAGCCCCTTGCGGATCCGGTCGGTGGCATCGCCGGCCGCGGTGGCGGTGCCCGAGACGCTCGACCGAGCGTCGAGGTAGGAGTTGCGCAGCTTCTCGACCAGGGGCGTCAAGCGGTCCATCGCCCCCATCGCACCCAGGTGCATCTGCACCTCGAGGTCGTCGATGCGTGCCTTCCACTGGTCGAGCTCCAGCTCCGCGAGCTGGCCACGGAGGTCCTCGACCTGTGCCTTGAGCTGCTCGATCTGGCGTTCCAGCGCGGTGACCTGTTCGTCGTTCGCCATCACGACCTCCTCGTCGTCGTCGGGCTCACCCCCATCTCAGCACCGCCACGGCGTGGTCGACACCGCGGGTCGCATCGCCCGACCGCCCGGAGGCATGGGTTCGAGAAAACGAGAACGTGTTGCAGATCTCTGGGAGACTGTCGCCGATGGGTGTCAGTCCGGCGACGGCGGTGGACGAGCGGTGATCAACGGGAGCGGCATGCTGACAGCGTCGCAGCAGGCGCGTCGGACTCGGATGCTCGACGCTGCCGAGACCCTCGCGTTGGACGG
>JAFDWA010000186.1 GCA_018268735.1 Actinomycetota bacterium
GGCTGGGTCAGGACCCGTACTACGACTACCCAGACCCCGAGCTGGACCACGTCGACGACGACCTCGACGACGACATGGTCGACGCTGCGCCGCCGACCCACGCCTCGAGCCGTGCGCGCCCCGCAGCACAGCGGCGAACCGGCGCATCGACGCCGACGGTGCGTCCGGTCAGCTCGGGTGGCGTCACGCCGGAGACCGACGACGGCGACGGTGGTGTCCGGGTGATCGCGCACACGCCCGGCTCCGGTGAGCCAGAGGCGGGCCGGGGCGTGGTCCGTCCGCTGCCGATCGCATCTCGACCCCACGTCGTGATGCCGCGCAACTTCAACGACGTCCAGGAGGTCGCCGACACCTTCAAGCGCTCGCAGCCGGTGATCGTCAACCTGCAGAGCGTCGATCGCGACCTGTCCCGGCGTTTGATCGACTTCTGCAGCGGGCTCTGCTACGGCCTCGAGGGGAACATGGAGCGGGTCACCGACCACGTGTTCCTCCTGACCCCGAGCGGTGCGCAGGTCTCCGACGACGACCGCCGTCGAATCCGCGAGGGCGGCCTCGCGGACGACGCCCGCTGACGCCCGGTGGGCGCCGCCCCTTCGCTGCCCCTGGTCCTCCTCGGCTGGGCCATCACCGCGATGATCGTCCTGCTGATCGTCCGCGCCGTGCTCAGCTGGTTCCCTCCCGGGGGCCGGCTCTTCGAATCCGTCAACCGCTTCACGATCAACGCGACGGAGTGGTTGCTGGCACCGGTGCGCCGCCTGCTGCCGCCGCTGCAGCTCGGCGGGATGGCGCTCGACCTGTCGTTCCTCGTGGTGCTGGTCGCCCTCTCGCTGCTGCGCTCGTTCATCGCATGACGGTTCCGTGACGCGGGGACGTCGAGGACTAGCATCGCCGCATGGATCTCACGCCCGAGCTGTTCGAGAAGACCGAGTTCACCGAGCGTCGCAAGGGATACGACATCGAGCAGGTCGAGACCTTCATGGAGGACGCGGGCACTGCGCTCGCCCAGCTCCTGGTGAAGGTCCGCCACATCGAGGAGCGGGCGGTCGTGGCAGAGGGCCGTCTCGCCGAGGCCGAGACGCGTGCGAGCAGCGCCGAGGAGCGTGCGGGAGAGGTCCAGGCGCGTGCGCAGGCCCAGGTCGCCGCCGCCCAGGCCAGGGAGCGGTCCGCTGCGACGATGAGCGAGCAGGCCGAGGTGGAGCAGGCCGCCCGGACCCTGCTCATGGCGCGCAAGACCGCCGAGGACCTCGAGGCCGAAGCGCGGGTGCAGGCCCAGAACCTGCTCGTCGAGGCCAAGACACGGGCGGATCGCCAGCTCGCAGAGGCGCAGGCCGAGGCCGAGGAGCTCATCCGGCGTGCTCGCACGCAGGCGGACCACGAGTTCGCCGAGCGACGGGAGCGCGCCATGGAGGAGATCCAGGTGCTCGAGGCGCGGCGTTCCCAGCTCGCGGACGTGCTCACGCAGCTCGAGGCACGGCTCGCCGGCTACCGGGAGGACCTGACCCGCACCGCCGAGGAGCTCACCCTGCTGGCGTCGGACCCGGACCGGCTGGGAGCACGTCCCACGATGTCGATCCTTCCCGACGAGGTGCTCTCCGCGTCCCGCCGGTCGGCCCCGGAGCCGGCGGTCCTCGAGGACTCGCTGCCAGCGGGCGCGGTCGAACCGGACGTCGTCGACGTGTCCGCAGGCGACCCAGAGCTGTTCGCCCAGCCCGCTGCGGTTCCCGTGATCACCGCCGAGCCCGAACCGGAGGCGCTGGTCGTCGCCGAGGCCCCCGAGGTCGCCGAGACGCCTGAGCGGGTCGTCGACTTCGACAAGGGTGCCGGTGTGGGCGAGCCGACCGAAGCCGTCGATGCGGCGGATGCCGACTGGGGGCCGGGCAGCTGGTCCCGACTCGAGGAGTCCGGCGCCGTCGGAGAGGTCGAGGAGACGATCTCCATCGCTGACGAACCCTCACGGCAGACCGCGCCGCACATCATCGCAGAACCCGTCACCGGCAGCGGCCGCGATCGCTACCTCCAGGACCTCGATGACGCGGTGAACGTCACCGACGACAGCGACGACGAGGCGATGACGGCGTTCTTCGAAGGAACAGGCGAGACGCGCAACCGACGGTTCGGCTGGCGTCGCTGAGTCGATGTGGGCCGCCCCGCTCGGGGCCCGCGACTATGGTGCGACGACTGCTCAGCGGGCTCTGCCGATCGATCCGAACGGCGGAGCCACCACCTCCAGAGCCATCCGATCGATCTGCACAGGGAAGGAGGCCGATGATGGCCGCACAGCGCGCCGGATCGACCCCCGCGAAGAAGGCTGCACCCGCGAAGAAGGCCGCACCGGCGAAGAAGGCTGCACCGGCGAAGAAGGCTGCACCCGCGAAGAAGGCTGCACCGGCGAAGAAGGCTGCACCGGCGAAGAAGGCTGCACCGGCCAAGAAGGCTGCACCCGCCAAGAAGGCTGCACCCGCCAAGAAGGCTGCGCCGGCGAAGAAGGCTGCGCCCGCGAAGAAGGCTGCACCCGCGAAGAAGGCTGCGCCGGCGAAGAAGGCTGCGCCGGGTGCCAAGCAGCCGTTCGACCAGTCGTTCCTCGACGCACAGCGTGCATCGCTCCTCGAGGAGCGCGACACCTTCGTCCACCAGGCCGAATCCCTCAAGGCCGAAGCCGACGCGCTCGCGTTCGACCGCGAACCCGGCGACGTGCAGTTCGACGACGAATCCGGTGAAGGCGACACGCTCGCGGTGGAGCGCGACATGGATCTCGCCCGCGCCGCGCAGGCACGCCAGACCGTCGAGGAGATCGACGCCGCGCTGGAGCGGATGGACCGCGGGGTCTACGGGCTCTGCGAGTACTCCGGCGAGCCGATCCCGAAGGAGCGCCTGCGCGCGATCCCGTGGGCTCGGGAGCGCGTCGAGTTCAAGACCCGCAGCTTCCGCTGACCACCGGTCGGCAACCGTCCATGAGCGCCCTCCGACGATGGGCCATCGTCGCAGCCTCGGCCGGCGTCGTGCTGCTCGCAGACCAGCTGACCAAGCGCTGGGCGGTCGAGCGCCTTCGTGACCGGCCACCCATCGACGTGATCTGGACGCTGCGCTTCACGTACGCGGAGAACACGGGCATGGCGTTCTCCAAGGGCTCCGGGGCCGGGAGGATCATCGCCGTGGTCGTCATGGCGATCGTCGTGGCGCTCGTGCTGCTCGCACGCAAGGTCCGCTCGCCGTGGGGTCTCGTCCTGATCGGGATCGTGATCGGCGGCGCGTTCGGCAACCTCTTCGATCGGGTCTTCCGCGCAGGTTCCGGCTTCCTCACCGGCGCCGTCGTCGACTGGATCGACCTGCAGTGGTGGCCGGTGTTCAACATCGCGGACGCAGCAGTCGTCGTCGGAGGTCTGCTGATCGCCCTCTTCCTGCTGCGCGAACCGGACGAGCCGGTCGACCCGACGCCGGACCCGTCCGGCGACGCCTGAGCAGTGGGCGACGATCGGGACCCGTTCTTCGACGACGTCGTCCCGGATGCCCTCGACGGCGAGCGCGTCGACCGGGTCGTGTCGATGCTCGCACCGTGCTCCCGGGGAGATGCTGCCCGGGCCATCGCCGCGGGGACGGTGCTCCTCGCCGGCGCATCGGTCGCCAAGCCCTCCCAGCGGGTGACCTCCGGGGAGCGGCTCGTGATCCGATCCGATCCGGTCCCCACCCACCAGATGGTCGTCGCCGACGACGCCGTCAACTTCGGCGTCGTCCACGTCGACGACGACATCGTCGTCATCGACAAGCCCGCCGGACTCGTCGTCCACCCAGGGCCAGGTCACCGGGGGACCACGCTCGTGAACGGGCTCGTCGCAAGGTTCCCCGACCTCGACCCCGCCTCCGGCACCGTCGTCGGAGCGCCCGAGCGTCCAGGTCTCGTCCACCGGCTCGACCGAGGGACATCGGGGCTGCTCGTCGTGGCACGAACCCAGCAGGCCTACACGTCGCTCGTCGAGCAGCTCCAGACCCATGCAGTCGAGCGGGTCTACACCGCGCTCGTTCGAGGGCACCCCGAACACCCGCACGGGGTCATCGACGCCCCGATCGGTCGATCACGGCGAGATCCGCTGCGCATGACCGTCGCCGAGGACGGGCGACCAGCGAGGACCCACTTCCGGGTCGACCGCCTCGTCGAGCAGGTGGTCGACCCCATCGGCGTCGCGCACCCCGCCCGGCTCGCCGTGCTCACCTGCGAGCTCGAGACCGGACGGACCCATCAGATCCGGGTCCACCTCACCTCGGTCGGCCACCCCGTGGTCGGCGATCCGCTCTACGGGGGCCCGGACCGCGCACCCCGACTGCCACGTCCGTTCCTGCACGCCCGACGGCTGGAGTTCCGCCATCCTCGAACTGGCTCGACGGTCGCCTTCGAGGCTCCGCTGCCCGAGGACCTGACCGCGGTGCTCACCACGCTCCGACCCGGGTGACGCGGGTCGCTCCGGACCGTGCTTGACCCCGA
>JAFDWA010000187.1 GCA_018268735.1 Actinomycetota bacterium
GAGTCGTCCGCATGGCCGGCAAGGGGATCACCGTCACCGACGAGCTCGTCTAGTACCTGCTCGCACACTCGATCCCGCGCAGCGACGTGCACCGCGAGCTGGTCACCCGGACGAAGGAAGCGATCGGCGAGTGGTCGATCATGCAGATCTCGCCTGAGCAGGGTCCGCTGCTCACCTTCCTGGCCCGGCTCGTCGGCGCCCGCGAAGCCGTCGAGGTCGTCACCTTCACCGGGCTCTCCGCGCTCTGCATCGCCGAGGGCCTCTCCGATGACGGCCACCTGACCTGCTTCGACATCTCCGAGGAGTACGTGTCGGTCGGCCGCCCGTTCTGGGATCGTGCCGGCGTCGCCGATCGCATCGACGTGGTGATCGGCCCTGCTGCCGAGACGCTTGCAGCCTTCACGCCGTCGCGACCGGTCGACCTCGCCTTCATCGACGCCGACAAGCCGTCGTATCGGACCTACTACGAGCTCCTGCTCGCGCGCATGGGACCGGGTGGGCTGATCGTGTTCGACAACTCGCTGTACTCGGGTGCGGTGCTCGATCCCTCGGAGGACGAGAACACGCAGGCGATCGTGGCCGTCAACGACCTCGTCGTCGCCGACGATCGGGTCGACGCGGTGCTGATCAACGTCGGCGACGGTCTCCTGATGGCACGCAAGCGCTGAGCTGACCCGAACCGAGGGCCTCTGAGGTCGGTGTTCGACCTCAGACGTGCCGAGCTCGGGGTGGGCGGGTTCATGGGGGAGCGGGTTCGGAGGGGCGGGTTCGGGGTGGCAGCATGTCGGGCTGATGCCGTCGCTGCTCGATCCTCTGACGATCGGACCCGTCACCGCGCCGAACCGGATCGTGTTCGGCCCGCACGAGACCAACCTCGGTCGCGGTCGATCGATCTCCGAGCGACACGTCGCCTACTACGGGCGCCGCGCCGCCGGTGGCGCCGGGGTGATCGTCGTCGAGGAGGCCTCGGTCCACCCGTCCGACTGGCCGATGGAGCGGGCGCCGCTCGCCTCCGAGTGCGGACCTGGGTGGTCGGCGGTCGTCGACGCGTGCGCTCCGCACGGCACCGTCGTGCTCGCGGCGATCGGTCACAGCGGCGGTCAGGGCACCTCGCACTGGTCCCAGCGTGAGCTGTGGGCGCCGAGCCGCGTGCCGGAGGTCAACACGCGTGAGGTCCCCAAGTGGATGGAGTCCGATGACATCGCGGCGGTGATCGACGGGTTCGCTGCTGCGGCAGGGCTCGCCGTCGACGCCGGGTGTGCAGGCGTCGAGATCAACGCCGGGCAGTTCTCGCTCGTGCGCCAGTTCCTGTCGGGCCTCACCAACCAGCGCGACGACGAGTGGGGCCGGGACCGCGGCCGGTTCGCACGCCGCGTCCTCGCCGCCGTCCGCAGTCGGATCGGCCCGGACGCCGTGGTCGCGCTGCGGCTGTCCTGCGACGAGCTCGCGCCCTGGGCGGGGATCACCCCCGAGGCGGCTCCCGGTGTCGCCGTCGAGCTCATCTCCGGTGGTTCCGACGACGGAGCGCCCGAGGCCGCTCCGGCGCGCGTCGACCTGCTGACGGTCGTGCGCGGCTCGATCTTCTCGATCGGCGCGACCCGACCCGACGGGCACACGCCGCCCGGGTTCAACATCGACCTCGCGGCGGCGGTCCGGGCGGCGGTGCGCGACGCCGTCGACCACCCGGTCGCGGTCGTCGTGCAGGGCTCGATCGTCGACATCGGCCAGGCGCAGGCGGCGCTCACCGGCGGTGCCGCAGACGCCGTGGAGATGACGAGGGCGCAGATCGCCGATGCCGAGCTCGCGTCGAAGCTCGGCGCCGGGGTGCCGGAGCGGATCCGGCCGTGCGTGCTGTGCAACCAGACCTGCCAGGTGCGAGACAACCGCAACCCGATCGTGACCTGCGTCGTGGACCCTCGCAGCGGTCACGAGACCGAGGACCCACCGGAGCCGGTCGGGGTGGCGATCGGTCAGCGGTCCGAGCGGCGAGGCGGCGATCGAGGTCGTCGAGGGTCGCTGCTGGTGGTCGGCGGAGGTGTCGCCGGACTGGAGGCGGCACGGGTCGCGGCCGCTTCGGGACACGACGTCACCGTCCTCGAGCGCTCCGAGCGCGTCGGCGGTGCTGCGCGCTCCACGGCCCGCCTGCCCGGCCGGGACCGGTTCGCGCTGTTCGCCGACTGGCTCGAAGCCGAGTGCGTCAGATCCGGTGTCCGCATCCGAACCGGGGTGCACGCCGAGGCCTCCACCGTGGTGGACTCGCTCGCCGGCGTCGACGGGGCGTCGGCCCACCACGTCGTGCTCGCGACGGGTTCGCGGCCCGGACGTCGCGACGTGGACGTCGACGACGACGCCGTCACCGTGCTCGATCCGGCAGATGTCCTCGCGGACCCGGCTGCCGTGCCGGCGGGTGCGGTGATGGTGTGGGATCCGATCGGTGGTCCGCTCGGCGTCGGCGTGGCGGAGCTGCTCGCAGCGGCCGGACGAGACGTGCACATCGCCACCCCGGACCAGATCGTCGGCAACGAGCTCGCCCGTGCCGGGGACCTGGGCCCAGCGAACGCCCGCCTCGCGCAGGCAGGCGTGACGATGCACCGACGTTCGGTGCTGCGCACCGTCGGGGCCGAGGGCGTCTCGTTGGAGGACCGCTTCAGCGGTCAGGTCGCGCGACACGATGTGGGCTCCGTCGTCGATGCCGGACATCGGCTGCCGGAGGACGACCTCGCCAACGAGGTCGCCGGCCTCGGTCCTGGACGCGTCGTCGTGGTCGGCGACGCCGTCGCACCGCGAACCGTCGCGGAAGCGGTCCTCGAGGGTCGCCGCGCCGGCGTCGAGCTGGACTGAGCCCACCCGGACCCACCCGGTCCCCGCCGGTGTCGGCCGGTGGCGACGCAGCCTCCCATCGCAGCGTCCGGCGTCGGGCGCGTCAGCCGGAGACGGGACCTTGTGCCCGTTGCGTCGCTCGCACGAAGCGGTACGCTGAGCGGAGTTCACGCTGTCGGGGGAATCGCCGGACCGGTGGGGCCGGCGTGACACGGAGATCACCACATGATCCAGACCACGAAGTCAGTCCTCGAGAACACGATCAACCAGGCGCTGGAGCTCGCCAAGTCGGCGAACAGCGCGTTCCGGACCCACGACGACGTCGCGGTCGCGCTGCCGGGCGGGCTCTTCGGTCATGTTCGCCACGGTCGGCTCGTCGGCTTCGGCCTCGAACCGGTCGGCGACGTGTACGTCGACGAGGAGCGTCACGTCACGGACCTGCCCGACGGCGGTCCGGGGCACCTGCTCTGGGGGCGGATCGCAGCGGTCGCGGGTGGCGCGACCGCTGCGGCGTCCGCGGTGGCGGGCGTGGTCACCGCGGTGGTGCTCGGTCGGCGCAACACCGCCGGCTGAGCTCCCGAACGGGGCACCGTTGCGCTCGGACCCCGTCGCCTCGCTGCGTCGGCGACGCGCTGCGTAGCCTCTGCGGCCATGTCGGAGCAGCTCCTGTGGACGCCCCTGCGGCTCGGACCGGTCACGGTCCGCAACCGCGTCGTGTTCTCCGCGCACCTGACGAACTACGCCCGTGACGGCTTGCCGACGGCGCAGCACGCCGCGTACTACGCGGAGCGGGCCGCCGGTGGGGTCGGGCTCATCATCACCGAGGAGCACTCGACCCATCCGACCGACTGGCCCTACGAGAAGCTGATCCACGGGTTCCACCGCGACGTGATCCCCGGCTACCGACGCATCACCGACGCGGTGCACCGACACCGGACCCCGATCTTCGCCCAGATCAACCACAACGGCGGCCAGGCCTCGTCGATGTACTCGCGGTTGCCGGTGTGGGCGCCGTCACCGGTCGCCGATCCGCTGTTCCGCGAGGTTCCCAAGGCCATCGACCACGCCGAGATCGCGGAGGTCGTCGCTTCGTACGCACGGGTCGCCGAGCACTGCGCGGAGGGCGGCTTCGACGGCATCGAGCTGCAGTGCTCGCACAGCTCGATCGTCCGCGGCTTCCTGTCGCCGGCGACCAACCTGCGTACCGACTCCTACGGCGGTCCGCTCGCCAACCGGGCGCGGATCCTCGTCGAGATCGTCGCAGCGGTCCGCTCGGCGATCGGATCGGACATGGCGCTGGGTGTGCGGATCTGCGGCGACGAGCTGATCGAGGGTGGCACCACGATCGACGACGCGGTCGAGGTCGCGAGGATGGTGGAGGCGACCGGTCACGTCGACTACATCAACACCTCGATCGGCGTCGCGACCGCGTCGCTGTTCATGATCGAGGCGTCGATGCACATCCCGCCCGGGTACGCGATGTTCATCCCGAGCGCGATCCGCCGAGCCGTCGACCTGCCGGTGGTGGGCGTCGGGCGCTTCAAGGATCCACTGCAGGCGGAGCGTGCACTTGCCGAGGGCCAGTGCGACCTCGTCGGCGTGGTCCGCGGCCAGATCGCCGACGCCGACTTCGTGGCGAAGGCCCGC
>JAFDWA010000188.1 GCA_018268735.1 Actinomycetota bacterium
CGATCGTCGTCGGGGTGCCAGACGAGACGTGGGGACAGGTCGTGTGCGCTGTCGTCGAGCCGAGCTCCGGCACGAGTCCCTCGCTGTCGTCCCTCAAGGAACATGCCCGGAACCACCTCGCCGGCTACAAGCTCCCGAGGCGGCTGGTCCTGGTGGACCGGGTGCTGCGCTCGCCGAGCGGCAAGCCGGACCAACGCTGGGCCCTCTCGGTCGCAACCGCTGTGGTCGCAGACCGGCCCGACGCAGTGGAGCCCGGTCCGTGAAGGTGATGTCGGGCCTCGACGCCCGCTTCCTCTACTCCTCGACGCCGACGGTGCACATGCACACCATGAAGGTCGTCGTCGTCGACGTCGGTGGACGCAGCGAGCCGCTCACCGACGAGCTGCTCGCAGCGATCCTCGAGGACCGGCTCGGGCGGATGCCGATGCTGCGCCGACGGATCGTTCCGGTGTTGGGTGGCCTCGGCAACCCGGTCGTCGTCGACGACCCGGACTTCGTGCTCTCCCGGCACCTCAGGGTGCTCACCATCGACGCACCCGGCGAGCGGGCGCAGCTCGACCGGGTGATCGGTGACATCGCCGGAGTTCCTCTGCCACGGGATCGTCCGCTGTGGCAGCTCACCGTCGTGCAGGGGTTGGCGGGCGATCGGGTGGCGTTCGTGATGAAGCTGCACCATGCACTGGCCGACGGGGTCGCCTCGGTCGCCATGCTCGAGAACGCGTTCATCGTCGACGAAGCGGACGCCGTCGTCGAACCCTTCCGCCCGGAGGTCGTCCCGACCGGACGTGCGCTGTACCGGTCCACCGCTCGCAGCGCCGCCCGGGCAGCCCGGACCCTGCCGCGGGTGCTGCGGGAGACCGTCACCGGTGCGCGTCAGGCGAGAGCGATCCGACGCGAGACATCGGCGCCGCTCGCCCGGCCGTTCAGCGGGCCACGCACCCCGTTCAACGTGGCGCTCTCCGCCGACCGGACCTTCGCGACGTTGTCGCTCGACATGGCCACGGTCCGGCAGGTCAGGACCGAGGCGGGCGTGACCCTCAACGACGCGTTCCTCGCGATCTGCGCCGGCGGCATCCGCCGACATCTCGCACGAACCGGGGACCTGCCGGCGGAGAGCCTCGTGGCGTCGGTCCCGATGGCGACGCGCACCGAGCGGTACCGCCTCGGCGGCAACCACGTCGACAACCTGTTCATGCCGCTGCACACCGAGGTGGCGGATCCGGCGGCACGCGCCCGCGAGATCAGCAGCGCGTCTGCCGCGGCGCGACGCATCCGCACCGCGTTCGGCCCAGAGCTGTTCGAGCTCCGCTCAGGGTTGGTCCCTGCCGGGTTCCACGGCATCGCACCGCACCTGTGGGGGGCCACGCACCTGGCGAACCACCTCCGTCCGCCGCTGAACCTGATCGCATCGTGCGTGCGCGGGCCACGTCAGCCGATGGAGGTCGACGGCGCCGTCGTGACCGCGCTGTACTCCTGCGGTCCGATCCTCGAGGGGATCGGTGTGAACATCACCGCGTGGAGCTACGTCGACTCGCTGGACGTGTCGATCCTCGGCTGCTCCGCCTCGCTGCCGGACCCCGCGCTCCTGGCACAGGACCTGCACGACGAGCTCGACGCCTGGGTCGCTCTGCTCTGAGCGGGTGGCTACCGTTGTGCCATCACCCTCGGGGGAGGCCACATGACCGCGGTCGCAGCAGCCCACGTCAACGGGACGACCAAGTCCTCAGCGCCGACTTCGCGGCCGAGGACCGACGACTCCGGCGGCCCCGGCATCGTGGAGGACCGTCCTGGCTCCTACCCCTGGTGGCATCCTGCCGCGGCGGTCGACCGGACCGCCCGCTTCTACCGCGGGATCGAGCGCCGCCTCGCCCACCAGCCGTTGGCCCGCCTGTCGCTCGCGTGGCCCCGAACGGCGAAGTTCGCCGCCGGCAAGCTCACCGAGGACCGCACTCCCGGGGTTCCACCGACCCGGCTCACGCCGGCGCTGCTGAGCCAGGTGATCATGGACGAGTCGATCATGGCGATCGCCGTCGGGCCGAAGCGCTTCCCGCGCCGTGCGGACTACCAGCGCGTCGGCGACGAGCTCGCTCGGGCCCACGCCCTGTTCGCCGAGCAGGGATGGATCGAGGACCCACGTTCGTTCCACCGGGAGCCCCCGCCGTTGACGGATCCGGCATGGACACGTGGCTGGGCGCTCGGAAAGCGCTACGAGCGCCTGTGGTGGCCGAGCGGCTACGAGCCGAACCTGGGTGTCCCGGGGACCGACCGCTGGCTGGCCTTCGAAGCCAACCGGACAGCATCGGCGTGGCTGCTTCGCCACCGGGACCGATCCCGTCCCTGGGTCGTGTGCGTCCACGGCTTCGGCACTGGATCGACGTTCATGGACCTGTTCAGCTTCCGGGCGCCGTACCTCCACGAGCAGCTCGGGGTGAACGTCGCTGCGCTGGTCCTCCCCGTGCACGGCTCCAGACGACCCGGAGCGTTGAACGGCGAGCAGTTCCTCGGGTTCGAGCTCATGAACAGCGTCCACGGGCTGACGCAGTCACTCTGGGATCTGCGTCGCCTCTTGAGCTGGGTCCGAGCGCAGGATCCAGAGGGCGTCGGCGTGTTCGGGGTGTCGCTCGGAGCGATGGTCGCCGGGTTGGTCTCGGCGTTCGACGCGGATCTCGACCTGGTGCTGGCGGGCATCCCGGTCGTCGACTTCCCCGGGCTGATCGAGCACCACGCGCCGACAAACCTGCAGATGCGCAGCATCGAGCACAACATCCTCGACGGGACCGCACAGGAGGTGCACCGGGTCGTGTCACCGCTCGCGATGCCACCGGTGACCCCGCGACCGGCACGGGCGATCTTCGCCGGCCTCGGTGACCGCCTCGCGACGACCGACCAGGCTCGCCGGCTCTGGGAGCACTGGGAGCGACCCGAGACCTGCTGGTTCCAGGGCAACCACGTCGGCTACCTGTGGTCCGACACGGTGTGGCGGTTCGTGACGACCGTCCTCGACGAGCGTCACCTCACAGCCTGACGACGTTGCCCCGGACAGGGCCTACCTTCGGTGCCTGGAGTCAGCCGATGACGGGGAGCTGTCGCTCAGCCGCGAGGCGGTCCAACGCCGACTGCATCGCAGCGGTGAGCTCGTCATAGCAGGCCTGCACGACCACGTCGTCGCCCGCCGACTCCGGACCATGGCGCTCGGACCAGTCGATCGGCTCGAGCAGCTCGACGGTGACCTTCGCCGGCAGCGGGAACGTCGGGATCCCGCCGGGCACCACCCCGAACGGTGGCCCCAGCACGAGCGGGAGGACCGAGACGCGGAACCGCTTGTCGATGCCGAGCCGCTTCGCGAGCGCTTCACCTCGTGCGAGCACGACCACCGTCTCGTGCGCTCCCACCGACACCGCGGGGACGACGGGGACCTGCATCCGCAGCGCGAGGCGGACGACGCCTCTGTGGCCACCGAAGTCGATCCGGTTGCGTTCCGACCAGGGCCGGAACACCTCGTGGTCGCCGCCCGGGTAGTCGATGAGGATCCCGCCGTCACGGAGGACGGCCTCGGCGTTGGCGGGGTCCGCCACGAGCCCCCCGGCGCGGGCCATCAGCGGACCCACGCCGGGGAGGCCCATGAAGAACGAGTGCATGAGCGTGTAGATCGGCTCGTCCTCGCCCCGCTGGCGCCACCAGGCACTCAACAGGATGGGGATGTCGGGGGGCATCTGCCCACCCGAGTGGTTGCCGACGACGAGCATCGGTCCGTTCGGGGGGACGCGGTCGAAGCCGCGCACCTCAGGACGGAAGTACGACGCGTACAGATCGAGCAGCGGTCGCACGGACCGCAGGAACGCGGGATCGCGCGACGAGCCGACGGGCTCGTCAGCGGATTCCGACGGGGTCACGCCGCGGCCTTGGCGTCCTCCCGCTCGGCCATCCCGCGCAAGGTGCTCTCGGTGACGTCGACCACGTTGATCGCGAGTCGGTTGGACGCCTCGACGACCTGCTGGGTCATCTGGAACGCAGCGTCGATGATCTTGCGGCGCGGACCGTCCTCGCCGATGTCGGGGAACGTGTCGTTGACGGTGTCGACGAAGCGCTTCACCGCGTCCAGCGCGGCCTTCTCGTTCTCCTGCAGGCCCTCGATGAGACCCTGCAGACCCTCGGCGGACTTCTGACGGGTGGACGTTGCCATGTCCCCTCCTCGGTCGACCGGGCACACGGTGCGCCCGACTGGGTCGAGCATGACACCGCCCACGTGATCGCGAAAGAGGTCCAGCCGTTTGTCACACGCGAGCACCGACGTGTCGGACGACGGACGGTACGGTCGGTCCCGTGTCGGACCGACCGCCTGTCCCCACCCTCGCAGCATCGCCGCTGCACGACGACTGGATGGACCTCGCGCTCGCCGAGGCGGGTGCCGCCACGCTGCACGGCG
>JAFDWA010000189.1 GCA_018268735.1 Actinomycetota bacterium
GTGCAGCCCTCGGATGTCCACCGTCGGAGCGCGCCCGGTCGCCCCAGCGGTGTCGGGGTCGGATCCACCGGTGGGTCCGGGACCGCTCATCGACGTCCCTCCTGGGTCCGACGCTCCACGTACCGAGCGAGGTAGGTGAGCGGCAGGGTGATGACCAGGTAGCACACCGCAGCGGCGATCAGCGGGGTGAAGTTGCCGATCGAGTTCGAGATCGTGCGCCCCCACGTGGTCAGCTCACGCTGGCCGATCGCCACCCCCAGCACCGCCAGCAGCGACGTGTCCTTCAGCAGCAGCACCAACTCGTTCGTCAGCGGGGGCAGGATCACCCGGAATGCCTGGGGCAGCACGATCGACCGCATCGTGACCCCCGCCGGCATCCCCAGCGAGCGTGCCGCCTCGACCTGACCCCTCGGCACGGCCTCGATGCCGGCCCGGATCGTCTCGGCCAGGTAGGCACCGGCGACGAGGGCCAGTGCCAGGCAGCCTGCTCCCCACGGTTCGGAGAGGAAGCCGGGGAGGTTCTCCGCTCCGAAGGCGATCGGCAGCCCGAAGCCGACGATCAGGATCGTCAGCAGCGCCGGGAGCGCCCGGAACACCTCGATGTAGATCGCGCTCAGGATGCGCGCCGGGGGCACGTTCGACTGGCGCATCAGCGCGACCACGAGCCCGATGACCAGGCCTCCTGAGTAGCCGATCGCGGTGTACACGATCGTGTTGCGCGCTGCCTCGGTGACGATGTCGGGGAACTGCGCGGTGAAGTCGCTCCACTTGAAGAAGCGATCCGCGAGTGCACCCCAGCGGACCGTCACCGCCAAGGCCGCGACGACGACGGCGAGCCCCGCGAGGAACAGGGCCCACTGCACCACCAGCGATCGCCGCGCCCGAGTCACGTCGGATCGGACGGATCGGGCCGGACCGCCGCAGCAGGTCCTTCGGCCGGGGACGTGAGCGAGCGGACCGCCACGTGGACTCTGGTCGCTTCAGGAGGTGACGGTCAGGACGTGGGCGGCTTCTCGCCGAAGTACTTCTCGTACAGCTTGTCGTAGCTGCCGTCGGACTTCGCCGTCGACAGGCCCTTGTCGAGCATGTCGAGGGTTGCGGTGTCACCCTTCTTGACGGCCATGCCGTACTTCTCGTCGGTCTGGATCTTCTGGGTGATCACGACGTTCTTGTCCTTCGTCGCCCGGTACGCGTTGATCGGGTAGTCCTGCAGGATCGCGTCGATCGAACCGGCCTCCAGTGCAGCGAACAGGTCCGCGGCACCGGGGAGCGCCTTGACGGTGGCGCCGCTCGGCTTGTGGCTGTTGACCCACTCCTCACCGGTCGTACCCGACTGCACGCCGATCGTCTTGCCTGCCAGGTCGTCGATGGTCTTGAACTTCTGCGCGTTCTTCTTGAGCACCATCAGCGACTGGTTCGAGTCGAAGTACGGGGTGGTGAAGGCCATGTTCGCCTTGCGCTCATCGGTGATGGTCACCGACGAGACCACTGCGTCGCAGGTACCGGCGTCCATCGAGGCGAAGATGCTGTCGAACGGCGTCACCTTCACGACCAGCGAGCGTCCGGCCTTCGTGGCGATCTGCTGGACCAGATCGATGTCGAAGCCCGTGTAGCCGCTCGGCGTCTTGGTCGTGGTGGCCTCCATCTCCATCGGCTCGTAGGGGATGTCCGAGCAGATCGTGAGCGTCCCGCCCGCTCCCGAGCCACCGTCGCCCTTCGCCGTGGTGGCCGTGGCGTCCTTGGTGGTCGTGGTCGGAGCCGACGAGTCGCTCTTGCCGCACCCGGCGGCCAGGACGGCCAGCGCTGCCACGGTCAGGACCGTCATCGATCGGAGAGAACGCCTGGGCATGGTCGGGACCACCTCGTCGTCGTCGTTCAGGAGTGCGCCGGATCGTAGCCGGAGCACACGCCGGCGAGGTGTTCCGTCGCCGGCGGTGGGTCGGGACCACTGGATCCGAGGCCCGATGGTGCCGATGGGATCCGATGGCATCGCTGCGCCGACCCGATCTCGACGTCGGAGCTGGGACGGAGGTGGTCTGGAACCGCCAGTCGACCGAGTTCGTCGTCGCCGCCGACGCGGTCTCGCTGCTCATGCCGTTCGTCGAACCGTGGTTCGCCGCATCGGTCCGGCGCGCCATCCCGGCGCTCGACCCCTCCGCTGCGGCAGCGGCGCGCACGTTCGTGCGTCAGGAGCTCGAGCACCAGCGCCAGCACCGCCGCTTCAACGCCGTGCTCACCGCCCGGTGCCCTCGGCTCAGCCGACCGCAGGAACGGATGCGCCGCGTCTACGGATGGCTGGCGCGAACCCGATCGCTGCGCTTCAGCCTGGCGTTCGCTGCAGCATCGGAGACGATTGCCTACTCGCTGGCCAGGTGGACGAGCGACCACCTCGCCGAGTTCCTCCGCGGCGCCGATCCCGTGGTCGTCGACCTGTTCGTCTGGCACCTCGCCGAAGAGGTCGAGCACAAGTCCGTGGCGTTCGACGCGTGGTCGGCGCTCGACGGATCGCGCTGGCGCTACGCGCGGGCCGGTTGCCTCTCCCTCGTGCTGCTCGGCTGGTTCACCCTCTGGTCCATCGCCGTGATGCTGCACGCCGATCGCCGTCTGCGCCTGCCCGGGACGTGGTGGCGGCTCAGCCGGCTCGTCCTCAGCTTCACCTTCGAGGCCGTGCCGACGCTGCTGGTGTCCTCGATGCCCGGGCACCACCCCGACCAGCTCACCGACCCCGCCTGGTACCAGGCCTGGTTGATCGACTTCGACGCACGCCAGGGTCTCCGACGGCCCGCGTGACGTGGCACACTCCCCCGGTGCCCGAGGTCGTCCTCATCCACGGTGCCTTCCACGAGCTGTGGGGCCCGTTCCGCCTGTGGACCCGCTGGACGCCGAGCGTCCTCGACGGCCTGTGGAGCGCCGGCGTGGCGGTCGGCGACGTCTCGCTGCCCCGACTCCAGGGCCGCTCCGTCGTCGCGTTCTGGGGCGACCTCGTCCGCCCGCAACCCCTCCACCCGGACCAGGTCGTCGCTTCCTCCGCGGGTGGGGTGCCTGCGGGTGAGGCGACGGATCCGATCACCGACCTGCTCGACGCTCCGAGCGGGCACACCGAGTCGGACCGCACCGGCGACACCGCCGCTCTTCCAGCCGGTGGCACCGATCTCGACGCCCTCGTCCGACAGGTCGCGCGGGATGCCAACGCCCGGTCGATGGAGCTCCTGGCCCGCTACGTGGTCGATCCGGACATGAAGGAGCGGGTCCACGAGCGACTCGAGCGGCACCTCGGACCCGAGACGAAGGTCGTCGTCGCCCACTCCCTCGGCACGGTCATCGCCTACCAGGTGCTGTGCACACGACCGGACCTCGACGTCGACTTCATCACCCTCGGCTCGCCGCTCGGCGACCCGGCGATGGTCTTCGACCTGCTGCAGCCCACTCCGGTCGACGGCCAGGGGGTGTGGCCCGCGGCGGTTCGGCGATGGACCAACGTCGCCGCCGAGGGAGATCTCGCGACCGCAGCGTGCCCGCGGCTCGCGGAGCGCTTCGGCGATCGGGTCCAGGACCACTTCGTCTACAACGGCCGCCATGCACACGACGTCGAGCCGTACCTGAACTCGCCGTCGACCGGCGCAGCCCTCGCCGACGCGCTCGGACTCGACCGACGAAGGTGAGCGGACAGGACCTCGGTCCCGAGGCGAGCGATGCAGCCCCGGCCGGCCAGCGAGGCGTCGACGTCAGGTGGCCCGCGGGTCGGCCACCGGCGGCGGGGACGTCACCGGCGTCGGATCGCCCGGGCGAGCGGGGCGACGGGTCGCCGAACGTGGCAGCGGTGCGCCGGTGACGGGATCCCTCAGCACCGTCCGGGAATCAGGTCCGTGGTCACGCTGGTACCAGCGGAACCAGATGACAGCCATCGTCGCCCAGATCACCGGCAGGTTCCCGATCTTCATCAGCACCCCGGCGACCTGCTGGTCGTTGAGCGCGTCGATGCCTGCGAGACGCGGCGCGAGCTCGTAGGTCCGGTACAGCGGCTCGGTGGAGAAGGTGAGGAACCCGCCCGGGACCATCGGCATGAGCGCCGCGGCTGCGAACAGGTAGACGAGCTTGACGGCCGCTGTGCGGGCCCTGGCTTCCGGGAGCGGGCTGATGATCGGCGTCCAGAGGATGAACCCGGACACGAGCCAGATCATGTCGAGCACGAACGAACCGACCTGCGTGGCACGCAGCGTGTCGACCGTCAGCGGGGCGTGGGTGCCGATCAGGATGACGTTCGAGACGATCGCAGCGACCAGCGGCCGTGACATGACCCGGTAGACGCCCTCGAGGTGCAGGGACTCGACGATGCGTCGTCCCATCCACTCGGGGGTCCCGAGCATGAGCAGCGGAGCCGCGGCGAGCGAGTAGAGCATGTACTGCAGCATGTG
>JAFDWA010000018.1 GCA_018268735.1 Actinomycetota bacterium
GGTCCGGTCCGCATCTGGGACCCGCGCCTGCCCGACGGCGGCCCGATCACGGTGCAGTGGCGTGGCGCGCTGTACGGGTTCGGCTCCACGCCGTGGCGCAACCTGCAGGGCATGGCGCTCGACCTGCGGATCCCGAGCCTCGACGTCGGGGGCATCACGGGTGCGCTCGCCAACGGCGTGACCTTCAGCTTGGGGCTGACCGCTGCTGACTACTCACCCACGCCGGCTCCGCCGAACGAGCCGCCATTGAGCTACACAGGGAACATCCCGGGCTTGAATCCGAACTGGGACACGCCGTCTCGGGCCGTCTCCGGAGCAGAGATGACGCTGCCGCTGCAGATCCAGCCGAGCGGAGCAGCGACGATCGGACCGGTGACGGCCACCGTCGACATCCCCCACGGTCTCACCTACCTCGGCACGCGAAGCGGCTCGACCTGCATCGAGGTGCCTGCCGTGCAGCGACGACTGCGCTGCACCCTCGACGAGAGCCTGACCGCTCCGCTGAGGCTGAACCTGCTCTCCGGGGTCGCCGGCATGGTGTTGCCGGTCCCCATCCCGGTGCCGTCGATCGACCTGCGCGTGCGACCCGAGCAGAACGGTGTTCCCTACACGGTCAGCGGGACGATCGACTCGGCCAAGCTGACGCCGGTCTCGGCCTCGACGACCTTCACGGCGATGCCGCCGGGCCCTGATGTCGGGCTCACGATGAACGGCCCGGAGCAGACCTCGACCCTGTTCTTCACCCAGGGCGACGGGATCGACGGCAACCAGTACAACTTCGCCGTGGACAACGTCGGCACGCAGACCTCCGCCGCCAACCCGACGGTCACCCTCGACCTGCCGGCGGGCGTCGCCTTCCGCGGCGTCGGCAACCCGGCCACCTCGCTCGGCAACAACCGCTGGGGATGCAGCACTGCCGGTCAGGTGGTGACCTGCACGAGGAGCAACGGCATCCCCACCACCTCGCTCACGAGCCCCGCGTCGAGGTTCTGGGTCACCGTGGACGTCTCGACGCCGTCTGGTCCGGTGACCGGGGCTGCAACCGTCGCCAACAGCAACGACGTCGATCCTGGCGGCCCGGCGAAGTCCGGAACGGCAACGACGCAGGTCGCCGCGACGAACGCACCGACGTTCGATGTGGCGCTGTCCAACGGGGCGTTCACGGTGACGAACCGTCCGGTCCTGCAGGGCGGCTTCAACTTCACCGTCACCCCGTCCGGCCGGCTCGATGCCATCTCCGGCTGCGGTTCGTCCATGGACTTCCGTCCGGCGGTGCTGGCGGTGCCGGTCATCGGGCCGACGCTCGTCCCGGAGATCTACGCCAACAACCGACTCTGCGTGGACGTCACCCGGACCGCGGGGACGAACACCTGGAGCGGGACCGTCGGCACCGACTTCGTGACCCAGCCGGTGTTCCTCCCGCCGCCGATCCCACCTGAGATCCCGCTCCCGCCGATCATCGGACCGCGCAACGTCTCGGTCAGCGCCGGATCCAACGTGACGGTGGGCGGACCGGTGTCGGGCAGCGTGACCGGCTCGGCGGACGGCTCCAGCGTGCAGTTGATCCTCAACGGTGGACAGGACTTCACCACCCACTGGCGGATCACCGCACCGGCGACGGTGAGCTGCACGGACATCTCGTCGTGCCCTTGATCGCTCGTCGTGCCCTTGATCGCTCGTCGTGCCCTTGATCGCCTGTCCTCGAGCACCTCGTGACGACGTTCGACGGGCGGACCGCTCACCGTGCCGGCCCGTCGAACCGGCGCCGCGCCTGCAACGGCACCTGCTGGGCTGTCGGGGGGCGCCCGTAGGATCCGCCGAGTGAGCACCCCCCTGTACGGGCTGGACATCGAGACCGACACGACCATCGACGGACTCGACCCGGGCGTCGCCGCGGTCGTGGCCGTCGCCGTCGCCACCCAGGGCGGTGACCACGTGCTGCTCGGCGACGAGCACGACGTGCTCACCGGCGTCGACGCACTGCTCGGTTCGCTCGCACCCGGTGTGATCGTCACGTGGAACGGCGCAGGCTTCGACCTGCCGTTCCTGGCGCAGCGCGCCGATGCCCTCGGCATCGACACCGGTCTGCGCCTGTGGAGCGATCCACGTCTCGGTCCCGACGGCGAGGTGTACCGGGGCGCATGGCACGCCCACGACCACCTGGACGGGTACCGGCTCTACCGGGCCGACGTCGGGCGCTCGCTCGGCTTCCGCTGCGGCCTCAAGCCGATGGCGCGGCTGGTCGGCCTGCGACCTGTCGAGGTCGACCGCAGCGGCATCCACGAGCTCCGACGATCCGACCTGCACGACTACGTCGCATCCGACGCCCGGCTGGCCCGGGAGCTGGTCCTGCGGCGATGGCCCGCCGCGGCGCCCTTCGCCGACCGCTGTCACACCACCGCGCCAGGCTGAACCCTCTCGACGGATCGGCGATCTCGATCCACGACGGTCGGACCCACCGGATGGGTTCCTCATCGCACCGACGATCCGTCGGTGTCGCCCTCGACGCATCGATGCGCTGCGCCGAACCGGAGGAACCCATGTCATCCCGATGCAACCACCACCCACCGAAGGACCTCGTACCGCTCGGCACCGAGCAGGTCGACGGCGTGCTGTCGGTGATGGCCGGACTGGACGACCGCACGGTCGTGTACGTGGAGCCCGGCCACGGAGCCCATGGGACCCTGGGCCTGCAACCGCTGCCGGCCGACCCGCGCTGCAGCGCTGCAGGGATGTTCGGGATGCGGGCACCGCAGGGAGCGTCGCTCGTCGGGCTCTGCTTCAGCGGTCACCCGGCATCCACCCACCCGGGACCCGGGTGCACCGGCGAACCGCTCCTGCACGCCATCGACGACGACCGGGTCGAAGCGCACCAGCGGATCGACGTCGTCGTGACGGCGTCCGGATCGCTCCACGCACGGATCCACCAACCCGACGGGACGACGGCACCCACCGTGGGACGTCCCCGAGGGGTCGTCGTCGACGCGCTGCACCGAGTGCTCTCGCTGCCCGTGCCGGGACCCCGACCGACGCTCGTCGCGCTCGTCGTCGGCATGTGGATGACGGAGGTCCTCGCGGCGACCGCGGGTCCGAGCGCACCGACATGGACCCAGATCGCTGCCCTCCACGAGCGGTCGCTCGGTCCGGACCGAGCGCGAGGCGCCGCGGGCCTGACCCCCCAGGCTGTGGCCGAGTCGCTGCGGTCGCTCACCGACGGTGCAACCTGGCAGGGCCTGCACCACGCGGCAGCGGTCGGAAGGATGGCGGCACCTGAGCTCGAGGCCGAAGAGGCGGCCTGGATGGACACCACGATGTTCTCCCGCTGGATGGTCGACTCCTTCCCCTCGCCCGAGGTGGTGCTCAGGCGCCTCGGACACATCGGCTCGGACCACGCGGCCCGTTGCGTCGACGCAGCGATCCGACACCTCGACCCCTCGACGCCCAGAACCTGGGCCGACGTGGAGCTCGACCCGCCACGGGCGGACACGGCGTGAGGCACCCATCGTGTCCACCCCTCCGCCCAGCAGCGGTCCGCGTGGCGGCGGCGGCCCCCGGCCTAGGCTCCGGAGATCACGGCACCGGCGACCGGGGCCACCCGAGCACACGAGCGACGAACGGATGCCTGGACGATGAGCGGTGTCACCTTCGACCACGTGACCAAGTCCTTCGGCGACGTGACCGCGGTCGATTCGATGACGCTCGAGATCCTCGACGGCGAGTTCATGGTGCTGCTCGGCCCGTCCGGGTGCGGCAAGTCCACGGCGCTGCGGATGATCGCCGGACTCGAGGAGATCACCTCCGGGCTCCTCACGATCGGCGACCGGGTCGTGAACCACGTCGCACCTCGGGATCGCGACATCGCGATGGTGTTCCAGAGCTACGCGCTCTACCCGCACATGACCGTGCGGCGGAACATCGAATCGCCGCTCGTGGCCAACCGCTCCGCACGCGTCGCGACCGACGAGCGTCGCCACCGTGTCGAGGAGGCCGCGGAGGTGCTCGGCCTGACCCCCTACCTGGACCGCAAGCCCGGCGCGCTGTCCGGAGGCCAGCGGCAGCGGGTCGCGCTCGCACGAGCGATCGTCCGCCGTCCCGAGGTCTTCCTCATGGACGAACCGCTGTCGAACCTCGACGCCAAGCTCCGCACCCAGACGCGCCTCGAGCTCGTGGAGCTGCACCGTCGCCTCGGCACCACCATCGTGTACGTGACCCACGACCAGGTCGAGGCGATGACGATGGCCGATCGGATCGCGATCATCAGCGACGGTCGGCTCCAACAGGTGGGACCGCCGCAGGCCGTCTACGACCGCCCAGCGAACCTCTTCGTCGCCGGCTTCGTCGGCAGCCCGCCGATGAACACCCTCGCCGGGACCGTCACCTTCGTCGGCGGCGAACCGATCGTCACCACCGGGCACGGCTCGCTGCCGGTCGCCTCCGCCGGTTCGGCGCAGGAGGGGCGCGACGTCGTGGTCGGGATCCGATCCGAGCACCTCCGGGTCGGCGACGGGGCCACCCACCTCGACGGCGTCGTCGAGACCGTCGAGCTGCTCGGCCACGAGCGGCACGTCGTCGTCCGCGTCGGCGAGTCGCTCGTCGTCATCCGCCAGCCGACGGACTCACCGGCGGTCGCAGTGGGCGCATCGATCCCGCTCGCGGCCGAGCCGTCCGGGGTGCACCTGTTCGACCCCACGTCGACGGAGCGACTGAATTGACCGCCGGCGCAGAGCACCGGAGGCGGCGGCGATGACCGACCTCCCGATCGCCGAGACCTCGCTGCCCGGAACCGACGCGATCGACGCGCCGCTCGGGTCGAGCACGCGATCTGCCGGACGACGCTTCAAGGACGCGCTGCTCGGCTACCTCTTCCTGCTCCCGGCGCTCGCTGCGTTCGCGGCGTTCGCGTACTACCCGCTGTACCGGTTGATCTACGACTCGGTCCACCACCAGTCCCGGTTCCTGAACCGTCCACCCACCTACGTCGGGTTCGCCCAGCTGTGGGACACGTTGCGCAGCAGCGAGTTCACCTCCGGGCTCGGGCACTCCGCGCTGTTCATGCTCTACAGCGTCCCGTTGGGCTTGGTCCTCGGCGTGCTGCTCGCAGTGGCGGCCCATCGACGACTGCGCGGGATCAAGATCTACCAGGCGATCTTCTCCTCCACGATCGCCTCGTCGGTCGCGGTGGCGTCGGTCATCTTCTTCACGTTGGTGAACCCGGTCGTCGGGTACTTCAAGGACGTCAGCTGGCTCAGCCTCGACAGCCCGACCTCGGCCATGTTCTCGGTGTCGCTGTCGTCGGTGTGGCAGAACCTCGGGCTCACCTTCATCATCGTGCTGGCGGCGCTCCAGGCGATCCCCGACGATGTGGACGAGGCAGCGATGCTCGACGGCTTCGGTCCGGTCCGCCGCTTCTTCCGCATCACGGTCCCGTTGATCTCCCCCGCACTGCTGTTCCTCGCGATCGTCCTGGTCATCAGCGCCCTGCAGGCCTACGCGCAGATCGAGATGCTCACCGGCGGCGGTCCGGCGGGAGCGACCGAGACGCTGCTGTTCAAGATCGCAGACCCGAACGGGATCCGCGCGCTCGACCTGCGCGCCGGCCTGTCCATCGGGCTGTTCCTGCTGACCGGCGCCGTCGCGCTGGTGCAGTACTCGCTGCTGTCGCGCCGGGTGCACTATGGCGACTGAGCCCACAGCCGCGACCGGACCCACAGCCGCGACCGAACCCACAGCCGCGTCCGCCGGTCCACGCCGCGCCGGATCGCAGCGGCTGCGCGCTGCCGGTTGGTACACGGGGCTGACCGCGCTGTCGGTCATCGTGCTGTTCCCGATCTACATGCTCCTGTTGCATGCGATCTCCGATCCGTTGAGCTACGTGGCCCGCGGTCAGCCGCTCTACCCCGTCGACGTCGAGTGGGATGCGTTCACCAAGGCGTTCACACAGGCCGACCTGGGACGCGCGATGGGACTCTCCTTCGTCGTCACGATGGTCATCGTCATCGCCCAGCTGCTGACCTCGACGCTCGCGGCCTACGCGTTCGCGTTCCTCGAGTTCCCCTTCAAGCGGCTCATGTTCGCCGTGGTCATCGCCACGCTGCTCCTGCCGATCGAGGTCACCCTCGTCGCGAACCTCCAGACGATCCGCGACGCCGACCTGCTGAACTCGGTGCCGGGACTGTCGCTGCCGTTCCTCGCCACAGCGTTCGGCATCTTCCTGATCCGCCAGGGCTTCCTCGGCATCCCCGGAGAGCTCCGCGACGCAGCGACGCTCGACGGCTACGGGCACCTGCGGTTCCTGTTCCGTGTGGCCATGCCGCTCAACCGACCGATCATCGGCAGCTTCGTCGTGATCTCGTTCCTCGGCGCCTGGAACCAGTACGTCTGGCCCCGGTTCGCGACCACCGAGGGCTCCTGGCAGACGGTCCAGGTCGCGCTGCGGAACCTCGCGACCGATCGTCCCGACCAGCTCAACATCGGCTTCGCGGCCGCGATCGTCGTGTCCCTGCCGCTCGTCGCGCTGCTGATCCTGTTCCAACGCCAGATCGTCCGCGGCCTCACCGCCGGAGCCGTCAAGGGTTGAGCCCCGCTTCGATGCTGAGTCGATCGTCACCACCGCCACCGGGTGGAGTTTCGAGATCCTTGTGGCAGGATCGATGCCAGTCGACGCCACGTACGGCGAAAGCGAGCCAGCTCATGGATCCACAGCACCCCACCCCACGGACCCCCTCGCGCAGGAGGTGGTTGACCACCGGGATCGTCGTGGCCGTCGCGATGCTCGCAGCCGCGTGCGGCGGCTCCGGCAACGGTGCCAGCGGAGGCAACGACAAGGGCTCCGGCGACGGGGACGCCTCGGCGCTCGTGAAGCCTGCGGACTGCCCGGTCGACAAGCTCGCCTCGGCCACGTCGCCGACGAACGTCACGATCTGGCACGCCTACGTCGGCCTCCAGGCTCAGACGTTGCAGAAGATCGCAGACGCGTTCAACGCGAGCCAGACCAAGGTCAAGGTGCAGGTGCAGGCGCAGGGCACCTACGAGGAGCTCCTCAAGAAGTTCCAGGACGCGCTGTCCAACCCGGCGACGTTGCCGGACCTGATCCTCTCGGAGGACACGACGACGCAGTTCATGGCGAACTCCGGTGCGGTGGTCCCGGCGTCGTCGTGCCGGAAGGCCGATCCGAGCTCCGACGCCACCTACGCCGACGTCCTGCCGGCGGTCACCTCGGCCTACACCGTCGACAAGGTGCTGTGGCCCGGTGCCTTCAGCGTGTCGATGCCGGTGCTGTACGTGAACAAGGCGATCCTGACCGCCGCCGGAGTCGACACGAGCACCTACCCGCAGACGATCGAGCAGCTCCGGACGACCGCCGAGAAGATCAAGGCGGCGAACGTCCCAGGGGTGAAGGCGCCCCTGGCGGTGAAGATCGACTCCTGGTTCGTCGAGAACTGGCTGACCGGCGCCAAGAAGGCGATCGTCGACAACGACAACGGCCGCTCAGGGCTCGCGACCCGCTCGCAGTTCGCCCAGCCGGACACGACGCGCATCTTCGACTGGTTCAAGGGGATGGTCGACGACGGACTCGCGAAGGCTGTCCCGAGCTCGAGCACCGGGATCGACGAGTACCTCGCCCTCAACGACAAGTCCTCGGCGATGCTCATCCAGACCTCGACCGCGATCAGCACGGTCGCGGCGCTGCTGTCGGGTTCCATCTCCCAGGACCAGCTGAAGGGCGTGGGCGTCGACGCGACGATCAACAAGGGCCTCGACATCGACGTCGCCTTGCAGCCAGGTCTGAACCAGGCAGGTCAGGGCCAGATCGGCGGTTCGGCCTGGTACATGGTCAAGACCGCCAACTCCCTCGGCGTGCCCGCAGCATGGCAGTTCATCAAGTACTTCCTGAGCACGCCGAACCAGGTCATCTGGACGCTCGACGCCTCGTACCTGCCGGTGCTCAAGTCCGCCCAGGAGGACCCGACGCTGCAGAAGGAGTTCACCACCACGACCAAGGGCAAGTGGCTGAACACCGCCTACCAGGGGCTCAAGAACCTCAACGCCGACTTCCCCGGTCCGGTCATCGGCCCCTACAACCAGTTCCGCAGCGTGACCCGGGCGGCGCTCGACAGCGTCGCGTTCAACGGCGTGTCGACGAAGACGGCCATCACGAAGGCGAACGCTTCGTTCCAGGCGGCGCTCGCCCAGTACGCGAAAGACGTCAAGGGCTGAGTCCGGCGCGAGGATCGACTCGATCGATCGGACCCCGGGGGTCGGGTCCGATCCCGGCTGCGGCCGTCGATCAGACCAGTCCGAGCCGTCGACCCATGTCGCTGCGGAACCGGTGGTGCGGATCGACCCGCTCGCGGACGTCGCGCCACTCGTCGAGCCGCGGGTACATGCCGCCGAGCAACTCGGGGCGCACGCGGCTGTCCTTCGCCAGGTAGAGGCGACCACCGGCGTCGAGCACCTCGCGGTCGAGGTCGTCGAACAGCTCGTCGAGACCGGCAGCCACCGGGATGTCGATGGTGAGGGTCCACCCCGAGATCGGGAAGCTGAGGTGGCCCGGGTTGGCGGGTCCCATCCGCTTGAGCACCGACAGGAACGACGGGAGGCCGGCGCCGGAGATCCGCTCGAGCGAACGGCGCACGAAGTCGCTCGACTCGTCCGGCACGACGTACTGCCACTGGATGAAGCCCCGCTGGCCGTACACGCGGTTCCAGTCCCCCACCATGTCGAGCGGGTGGAAGAACGCCTCGATGCTCATGAGCGCGTCGCGGCGTCGCTCCGGCGCCTTGCGGAACCAGAGCTCGTTGAACGCCTTCACGCTGAGCCGGTTCACGAGACCTGACGGGAAGAGGTCGGGCAGCGACGGCAGCATGTGGGTCGCGTAGTCCGTCGGGCGTCGGTCACCGGAGGCGAGGACCTCGTCACGGGTCGCGAACCTGCCCCTGTCGAGCACCGAGCGTCCGAGGTGGCCGCCTCGGGCCATCACGTCGATCCACGCCACCGAGTAGTCGTAGTCCTCGTCGCCGTCGACCATCATCGCCATCACGGCGTCGAGGTCCGCTGCCCGGTCCGAGTCCACGACCAGCCGGCTCGATCCGATCGCCTGCAGCTGCACCGTCGCGTCGAGGACGATCCCTGTCAGTCCCATCCCACCTGCGGTCGCCCAGAAGACCTCCGGGTCGCGCTCCGGGCTGAGGTCGCGCACCTCGCCGTGTCCGTCGAGGAGCCGCATGCTGAGGACGTGGTTGCACCACGAGCCCTTCAGGTGGTGGTTCTTCCCGTGGATGTCCGACGCGATCGCTCCACCGACGGTCACGATCCGGGTCCCCGGTGTGACCGGGACGAACCACCCCAACGGCACGAGCCAGCGCATGAGGTCATCGAGGCTGGTCCCGGCGAGGATCGTCGCGACACCGCTGCGGAGGTCGATGTCGACGATCCCCGATCGTGCGGTCGCGTCGATGACCGACCCACCGGCGTTCTGCGCCGGGTCCCCGTAGGAACGTCCGAGGCCACGAGCGATCACACCGTGCTCGCCTGCATCCAGGACCGCCGAACGCACCGCTGCCTCCGACTCGGGTGCGAGCACCGTCGAGGTCGCCGGTGCCGTCCTGCCCCAGCCGCGCAGCAGGCGGCGATCCCCGTTCGGGCCGTCGCTCCGGTCAGGCACCGCGCTCACAGGTAGATCCCGATGAACAGCAGCGCCACCAACCCGAGCCCCATGAGCTGCATCATGCGGTCCTCGGCGAGCACCTCCTCTGGCGCTGCACCCTTGCCCTGGTCGACGAGCATCGCATAGCGCAGGATCGCGATCACGAACGGGATGATCGACAGCTCGGCCCAGGGCCCGTCGGCCTGCTGGTGGACCTTCGCCCCGTCCACCGCCCACAGGCAGTACGACATCATCACCGCTGCCGCTGCAGCGGTGCGCACCATCGACAGGAACTCGAAGCTGTACTCCCCCAACGTCGGACGGAGTTCCGCCGCGCGGTCGCCGAGCTCGACCTTCTCGGCATGGCGCTTCGCCGCGGCGATGAACATCGAGCCGAACAGCGACACGAGCAGGAACCAGGTCGACACGCTCACACCGGCCGCGTACGCGCCGCCGAGGAGTCGCAGGATGAACCCAGCGGAGAGGATGACGAGATCGAGGATCGGCACCTGCTTGAGGAACACCGAGTACGAGGTCGTCAACGCGGCGTAGCCCACGACGACGACGAGCAGCCGCCAGCTGACGAACGCAGCGAGGAGGCTGCCGAGCACCACGAGCACTGCAGCGGCGCCCATGGCGAGCGGCACCGGGACGAGACCGGATGCGATCGGACGGCGGCACTTGGTGGGATGCCGGCGGTCCGACTCGACGTCGAGCGTGTCGTTGAGCAGGTAGGTGGCCGATGACACCGCGCAGAAGGCGACGAACCCGATCACCGTCGAGCGCAGGTAGGAGGCCTGGCTCAGCACGCCGGCCGCTGCGGGCGCCACGAACACGAGGACGTTCTTCGCCCACTGTCGCGGCCGCAGCGCCTTCACGAGCCCGATCAGCGCATCGGATCCGGATGGCCCACGGTCGCCGATCGGGGTAGCCGTGGTTGGTCTCGTCACCTCTTCACCGTGTTGCTCTCGAGCGTGCCGTTGCTGACCATGCCGTTCGCGCGGGATGCGCGCCGGTTCTCGGCCGGACCGCCCGAGTCTACCGGCGCCTCACCGCGGTCGGGCTCTGGCGTCCCGACCGCTGACCTGGGCGACGAGCCGCTCGACGGTCACGTCCGAGTCGTCGATGACGACCCGGCCGTGCGCGGCTCGGAACAGCCGGTCGTTGACGCCACGACCGAGCCCCTTCGGCTCCAGCGCCACCGCCAGGATGAGATCGACGTCGGCCGCGTCGATCTCACGCATCGCCGAGTACAGGACGGTCGCCGCGCGCTCCGCCGCTGCCGGGAGATCGAGCACCCGGGGCCGGACCCTGCGCTCGTGGAGCGCGTCGAGCAATCGGGACGCGAGCCCCAGGTCCCCTTCGACCAGCACCAGCGGCGTGTCCGGCGCGTAGTGGCGCAACAGCCCGCCGGGTGCGGCGGTCGCGGTCCCCTCCGGCGCCACACGTCGCTCGGTGCCGTCGACCTCGCCGAGCACCGCAACCAGGTCCTCGATGGGCACACCGCCGTGGCGCAGGACGGCCGGACGGGCCCCGGAGAGGTCGACCACGGTGGACTCGATGCCGAGCGGCGTGGCGCCCCCGTCGAGGACCACGTCGGCGGACCCGAGGCGCGATCCCAGGTCGTCGAGCACGTGGGCTGCGGTCGTCGGGCTCACGTGGCCGAACCGGTTCGCCGACGGTGCTGCGATGCCGACGCCCACCGCTCGCAGCAGCCGCTCCGCGACCGGATGGGCCGGTACTCGGACTCCGACCGTCGGTCCCGACGCGGTCACCGCGTCCCCGACGAGCCGTCCCCGTGGCAGCACGACCGTGAGCGGTCCGGGCCAGAACGCGTCGGCGAGGTCGACCACGCCGGCGGGGATCTCCGCCACGACCCCGACGAGCGATTCGAGGTCCGCCACGTGCACGATCAACGGGTCGGTGGCCGGTCGTCCCTTCACCTCGAAGATCCGAGCGAGTGCGTCGGGGCGGTCGATCGCCGCACCGAGGCCGTAGACGGTCTCGGTCGGGAACGCGACGAGCGACCCTGCGCGCAGCGAGGCCGCGACCTGGTCGATCACGGCGAGGTCGGGGTGCAGGCCGTCGACCTCGACGTGTCGGGCACGTGCGGACCGCGATCCCATCGGCACCGGACGCTACCTCCCTGCACCGGGCAGGCCGGCACGGCGTGGCGGTAGCGTCCGCGCCATGTCGCTTCCCACCTCTGCACCCGATCGGACCGCTCTCGTCACCGGCGCGTCGTCGGGGATCGGCACCGAGCTCGCCCGGGAGCTGGCCCGGCGAGGGCAGAACGTGACGCTCGTCGCCCGTTCCGAGGGGCGCCTGCGGGCCCTCGCCGAGGAGCTCGGCGCGACCGGGATCCGCGCCGACGTGCTCCGCGCTGATCTCTCGGACCGGACCGAGCGGTCCGCGCTCGCGGGTCGAGTCCAGGACCTCGGCCTCGAGGTCAGCATCCTGGTCAACAACGCCGGGCTGTCGACGATGGGGGCGGTGCACCGCGCCTCGCTCGACGCCGAGCTCAACATGGTGGAGCTCGACGTGGTCGCCGTCGTCGAGCTGTGCACGCGGTTCCTGCCAGGGATGGTCGAGCGACGCCGGGGTGCCGTGCTCAACGTCGCGTCGACGGCCGCGTTCCAGCCGATCCCGGGGCAGGCGGGCTACGGCGCTGCCAAGGCGTTCGTGCTGTCCTACACGCGGGCGATCGACGGGGAGCTGCGTGGAACCGGCGTGACCGCGACCGCGCTGTGCCCGGGTCCCGTGGAGACCGGCTTCGCCGACGCTGCAGGGATCTCGCACGAGGAGGCTGCTGCGTCGCTCCCCTCCTTCATGTGGGAGTCCGCCGATGCCGTTGCCCGGTGCGGCATCGACGCGCTCGCTGCAGGGCGTCAGGTCGCGATCCCCGGAGCAGCGAACCGTGCCGCTGCAGCCCTCGCCGGGCTCGTGCCCAAGCAGGTGCTGGTCCCGCTCATGGCGAGTCGCCATCCGAAGCTGCGCGACTGAGCGCCGGCTCGCGGCACGGCGTTCGTCGGCTTGGCCGCGCCGGCGGGTCCGGACCGTTCACGACCTCGCCGCTTCCGTGAAACACCGAGGAAACATCTCCGCAGGAGAGTGCACGGGTCGCCGCCGGCGACAGCGTGCTCGTGGTGCACGCCCACCGACGCGGAACGGAAGGCTCGATGGCAGCAGAACTCGGAGCGGACGGTTGGTTGCTCGTCTCGGCGGCACTGGTGTTGTTCATGACACCGGGACTCGCGTTCTTCTACGGCGGCATGGACCGCAGCCGCAACGTCCTCAACATGTTCATGATGAGCTTCTGGTGCCTGCTCACGGTGCCGATCGCGTGGGTGCTGGTCGGGTTCTCGATCGCTGCGGGACGGCCCGGTGCCTCGTGGTTCGGGGGCTTCGACGCTGCGTTCCTCGGGAACCTGAACCTGACGAACCAGGCCGGTGCCGACAAGCTCCTGCTCGTCGCCTTCCTCGGGATGTTCGCGGTGATCACCCCGGCGTTGATCTCCGGTGCAGTGGCCGACCGCATGAAGTTCTCGGCGTGGGCGGTGTTCGCGCCGCTGTGGATGCTGGTGGTGTTCGCGCCGGTGTTCAAGTGGGTCTACGGCGGGTGGCTGGGCCAGCGCGGATCGCTCGACTTCGCGGGCGGCACCGCGATCCACGTCAACGCCGGCATCGCCGCGCTCGTGGCGGTGCTCATCCTGGGCAAGCGCAAGGGGTGGCCCGCCGAGGGCCATCCGCCGCACTCGATGCCGCTCGTGATGATCGGCACCGGCATCCTGTGGTTCGGCTGGTTCGGGTTCAACGCCGGGTCGGCCCTGAAGGCTGACGGCGTCGCCGTCCAGGCCTTCATGAACACCTTCCTCGCAGCCGCGGCCGCGGGCCTGGCGTGGGCGGTCGTCGAGCGGGTCAAGGACGGTCACTTCACGAACCTCGGCGCAGCGTCGGGCATCGTCGCAGGACTCGTGGCGATCACGCCTGCGTGCGGCTACGTGTCGTCGATGTCGTCGATCTGGATCGGCCTCGCCGCTGGTGCCGTCTGCTACTTCGCGGTGCACCTCAAGTTCAAGGCGGGGTTCGACGACGCGCTCGACGTCGTCGGTGTCCACTTCGTCGGCGGCCTGATCGGCTCGTTGATGATCGGCCTGTTCGCCGACCCGGCGTACTTCGGCACCCACAACCTGCGTGGCCTCTTCTACGGCGGCGGTCTGCGTCTGCTCGGTGAGCAGGCGATCGCCAACGGGGTGACGATCCTGTACTCGGGAACGGTCACCGCGGTGATCCTCCTCGCGTTGAGGGCGACGATCGGGATCCGGGTGCCGACAGACGTCGAAGCGAGCGGTCTCGACGTCAGCGAGCACGCAGAGACCGCGTACAACACCGGCGAGGCGTTCATGGAGCGAGCCGGCTTCTGATCACCACGAGGGTCCGGGGTCGGCATCCACGTCCACCTGCCTCCCCCGAACTTGTAGCCGACGGTCGCCCACACGACCCCACCACGACAAGTC
>JAFDWA010000190.1 GCA_018268735.1 Actinomycetota bacterium
GTGCTCCTGTCGTGCTGTCACCGGTTGTGCTGTCACCGGTCGTGCTGTCACGGCCAGCGCGTCGGGCCCGCACGACCTGTTCGACGATCTCGCCGACCGAGAGCTGGCGTTCGAACCCGGCCTGTCCGGTCGCGCAGAACGAGCAGGCCATCGCGCAGCCGGCCTGCGTGGAGACGCACACCGTGGTGCGGTCGTCGTAGTGCATGAGGACCGTCTCGATGTGGGGCCCGTCGTCGAGGGACCAGAGGAACTTGGTCGTTGCGCCGTCGTCGGTCACCGAGCGGGTGATCTCGGTGAGCGCGGTGGGGAGCTCCTCGTCGAGTCGGGCGCGGAGTGCCTTCGGGACGGTCGTCAGCTCGGCCGGCTCCCGCCCCTGGCCGTACAGGCCCTCCCACACCTGCTCGACCCGGTAGGCGGGCTCGCCGGCGAGCAGAGCGGCGAGTCCGGCCCGGTCGACGTCGTAGAGGGTCGGTCGGCCGGTCATGTCGCTGCGTACGCCGCGTTCGAGTGGTGCACCACGAAGCCGAGACGCTCGTAGAGCCGGACCGCGGGTGTGTTGACCGCCTCGACGTACAGCATCGCGAGCTCGAGGCCCCGTGCGCTCAGGTGGTCGAGGCCGGCCACGGTGAGGGAGCGGCCGAGGCCGCTGCCGACGGTGGACGGATCCGCGGCGATGACGAAGATCTCACCCATCGCGGGATCGGCTCCGCCCGGGGTTGCCGGGTGCTCCCGGGTCCAGCAGAACCCGTCGACGGTGCCGGCGGGACCGTCGTGGAGGAGGAACCCCTCGGTGCGGACCCACGACTCGGCCAGCCTCGCGTCGAGCCGAGCCCGGTCCCAGCCGCCCTGGTCGGGGTGCCAGCGGAACGCGCGGTTGTTGACCGCGAGCCACGCGTCGTCGTCGACGCCGGGGACGAACGGCCGGGTCGTGACGGCCCTGGTGCGCTCACGCAGGTCGTCGCCGAGCGGCAGCGGTCGGCGCATCTGGTGGAGCAGGCGGACGAGGTGACGGCCCGCCGAGCGCATCGACGCATCGACCTCGGTGGTCACCGGCGACACCCACTCCGGTTCGTGCCGGTCAGCCCGCGACACGGCCGCTCATGTTCTTGGCCACCATGCCGATGAGTCTGCCATCCCGCCGATCCACGGGAACACAGGGGTCGCTCTCGACACATCCTGTCGATTCGGCGCCCCAGATCGCGTGGTCCGAAAACGGGGGTCGTAGGCGACAAGATGTGTCGATTCGGCGCCCCAGATCGCGTGGGGCGAGCGGTACGCTCCGGCGATGGGCCGGCCGAGGACACCGAAGGGTCGCGCCCGGGTGACGAACGAGCGGCTCGCCGTCGAGTACCCCGACGCGGTCTGCGAGCTCGACCACCGCAACGCCTACGAGCTGCTCGCGGCCACGATCCTGTCCGCGCAGAGCACCGACGCCCGGGTCAACATCGTCACCCCGGCGCTGTTCGAGCGCTACCCGACGCCGCAGGCGCTCGCGGCGGCGGATCCGTCCGAGCTCGAGGAGATCATCCACTCGACCGGATTCTTCCGCGCCAAGGCCCGCAGCCTCATCGGCATGGCGAACGCGCTCGTGGACCGCTTCGGCGGTGAGGTGCCCGGTCCGATGGCCGACCTGGTGACGATCCCGGGCGTCGGTCGCAAGACCGCCAACGTCGTGCGCAGCGTCGCCCTCGGGTTGCCGGGCTTGCCCGTCGACACCCACGTGCTTCGGCTGTCGCGACGCCTCGGGCTCACCGAGTCGCTCGACGACGCCGCGGCGAAGGACGCGGTCAAGGTCGAGATGGTCCTCGACCCGATGGTCCCGCGGGCCGAGCGGGGCATGTTCAGCCTCCGGCTCATCCTGCACGGACGGAGGGTGTGCTTCGCACGTCGGCCGGCGTGCGACCGCTGCGTGCTCGCTGACTTCTGTCCCTCGGCCGGCACGTTCGGATGATCGTCGAGCGGGTCCCGACGGCTGTCGCCGAGCTCGTGGACAGCTTCGCGAGCGTGTGCTGAACTGACGCGCACCAGGTTCCCGCCACCTGGTATCGGCGACCACTGGGCTCCCGCCGCCCGGGTCGTCCGCCCGGCGCTCCTTCGGGGGCGCCGGGTCCGCTTTTCGGGGTGCGAACCCCGAGCCCACCCTGACTCGGAACGTCTTGACGTGGACTGTCGATGCCAGACGTCCTCGGTACGGCGACGATCTCGGGCGGCGAGCTTCAGGAAGGGTCGAGCGATGCTGCTGCATCGAGTGCCCGGCGGAGCCGTCGCTGCGCCATCTGGAGGCTCCGCTCGATGTCGTACAGGTCGCCGAGCAGGTCGTCGCGGTCGGTGCCGCGCACGACCTCGCTCGCCTCGGACACGCGGACGAGCACCTGGTCGAGCGTCGACTGCATCGAGGAGAGGTCGGCGTGGAGGCTCACCGGGCAATCACTATCCGATTCCTGGCCGTCGGCACCACCGCTACCGTGATCGGTCGTGCTCAACCGACTCGACCTCCGTGGCGTCATCGACGCACGCGACCGCCTGCCGCGCCCGAGCGTCGCGGGGGAGGGGCCGCTCGCAGCGGTGCGCGAGATCCTCGCGGCGGTCCGCGACCGTGGCGATGCGGCCATCCTGGAGCTGACCGAGCGCTTCGACGGCGTGCGCCTCGACCACCTTCGGGTTCCGCAGTCGGACATCGACGCAGCGCTCGCGGGGACCCGACCCGAGCTGCGCCGGGCGCTCGAGCTCGCTCGGGACCGGATCCGGGCGCACCACGAGACGCAGCTGCGTCCGGAGACCGTCCACGAGGCCGACGGGGTGCGCATCCGCTCCTACCATCGCCCGGTCGAACGAGCCGGCTGCTACGTGCCGGGCGGTCGTGCGGCCTACCCGTCGACGTTGCTGATGACGGCGGTGCCGGCACAGGTCGCGGGGGTCCCACAGGTGGCGGTGTGCGTGCCGCCCGATCGGGGGATCGGAGCGGTCACGCCGATCACGTTGGCGGCAGCTGCGATCGCAGGTGTCGAGGAGGTCTACGCCATCGGTGGCGCCCAGGCGATCGGGGCGCTCGCCTACGGGACCGATCAGGTCGTCCCCGTCGACGTGATCTGCGGGCCGGGCAACCGCTACGTCGCTCTCGCCCAGCAGGAGGTCGCGGGGACGGTGGGTGTCGCAGCGGCGTTCGCGGGTCCGAGCGAGGTGGTGGTCGTGGCGGACGACTCGGTCCGTCCAGAGCTGGCCGCGGTCGACGTGATCCTGCAGGCCGAGCACGGACCCGACGGCCTCGCATGGCTGGTCACCTGGGACGAACAGGTGCTCGACGCCGTCGACGACGAGATCGCACGTCTCCTCGAGAAGGCACCCAGGCGTGAGGAGATCACCGCGACGTTGGCGGAGGGCGGGCACGGCGTGCTCGTCGACGGACCTGCGCAGGCGCTGGTGGTGTCGGACCTGGTCGCTACAGAGCACCTGGAGTTGATGTGCCGTGATGCCGAGGCGATGGCCGCGTCGGTCCGCAACGCGGGTGCGATCTTCGTCGGCGCCTGGTCGCCTGCATCGATCGGCGACTACCTCGCCGGGCCGAGCCACGTCCTGCCCACCCATGGGACCGCCCGGTTCTCCTCGGCGCTGACCGTCGACGACTTCCTCAAGCACCACCACGTGATCAGCGTGTCGGCTGACGGGTTCGACCGGATCGGCCCCGCCGTCGTGTCGCTCGCCGAAGCCGAAGGGCTCGACGCGCACGCCGAGTCGATCCGGATCCGCCAGGGGTTGCGGACGCACGCCCCGCTCGGGGATCCGACGTGAGCAGACCACGGGTGCGTGACGAGATCGCGCTGATGGAGGGATACCACTCGCCGCAGGTCGACGTCCGGGTGCGCCTCAACACCAACGAGGCGCCCGAACCGCCGCCGGAGGCGTTCGTCGACGAGCTCCGTGCGGCGCTCGGGACGATCCCGTGGCACCGCTACCCGGATCGCTCCGCCACGGCGCTGCGCGCCCGGATCGCGGAGGTCGAGGGTGGTGCGGTCGGGGCGGGCATCACCGCGCGCAACGTGTTCGCAGCCAACGGATCGAACGAGGTCCTCCAGTCGATCTGCCTCGCCTACGGGGGCGCGGGTCGCAAGGTGGCGACGTTCGAGCCGACCTACGCCCTCCACTCCCACATCGCCCGGGTGTGCGGTTCGACGGTGGTGTCCGGCGATCGCCGCTCCGACTTCACCTTGGAGGTGGCCGAGGTCCGGCGACTGCTGCTCGACGAGCGCCCCACGATCACGTTCCTCTGCTCGCCGAACAACCCGACCGGACGCCTCGAGCCGCCCGAGGTGGTCCACGACGTCGTGGAGGTCGTCGAGGAGATCGACGGACTGCTCGTCGTCGACGAGGCCTACGGTCAGTTCTCTCCGTGGTCTGCGCTGTCG
>JAFDWA010000191.1 GCA_018268735.1 Actinomycetota bacterium
CTCATCGCCGAGCGGATCATGAAGGAGATCAACACCCGCCTGCAGTTCCTGTGCGACGTCGGGTTGGAGTACCTGTCGCTCCAGCGCTCGGCGGCGACGCTCTCGGGCGGAGAGGCGCAACGCATCCGGCTTGCGTCGCAGATCGGCTCGGGTCTGGTCGGCGTGCTGTACGTGCTCGACGAGCCGTCGATCGGGTTGCACCAACGGGACAACCACAAGCTGATCGAGACGCTCGTCCGGCTCCGGGACATCGGCAACACGGTGCTGGTCGTCGAGCACGACGAGGACACGATCCGCGTCGCCGACCACGTCGTCGACATCGGGCCGGGTGCCGGCGAGCACGGCGGTCGGGTGGTGCACAGCGGGACGGTCAAGGGGCTGTTGCGCAACAAGGAGTCCGTCACCGGCCAGTACCTGGCAGGCAAGCGGTCGATCCCCGTCCCAGAGTTGCGTCGCTCTCCCGGCGAGGACTGGTTGTCGGTCAAGGGGGCACGGGAGCACAACCTCCGCAACCTCGACGTCGACATCCCGCTGGGGTGCTTCGTGGCGGTCACCGGCGTGTCGGGTTCGGGCAAGTCGACCCTCGTGAACGACATCCTGCTGCGGGCGCTGATGCAGCACGTGTACGGGTCGAAGGTGCCACCGGGACTGCACCGGCGCATCGAGGGGATGGAGCACCTCGACAAGGTCATCGACATCGACCAGTCGCCGATCGGTCGGACGCCGCGCTCCAACCCGGCCACCTACACCGGCGTCTTCGACCACGTCCGCAAGCTGTTCGCCCAGACGCCCGAGGCCCGCATCCGTGGGTACCTGCCCGGGCGGTTCAGCTTCAACGTGAAGGGTGGTCGCTGCGAGGCGTGCGCCGGCGACGGGACGATCAAGATCGAGATGCACTTCCTTCCCGATGTCTACGTGCCGTGCGAGGTGTGCAAGGGCAAGCGCTACAACCGCGACACGTTGGAGATCACCTTCAAGGGGCTGAACATCTCCGAGGTGCTCGACCTGCCGTGCGAGGAGGCGCTCGACTTCTTCTCCAACCAGCCGACGATCGCCCGCCACATGCAGACCCTCGTCGACGTCGGCCTCGGCTACGTCCGACTCGGTCAACCCGCGACGACGCTGTCCGGCGGGGAGGCCCAACGGGTGAAGCTGGCATCCGAGCTCGCGAAGCGCTCGACCGGTCACACGATCTACCTGCTCGACGAGCCGACCACCGGCCTGCACTTCGAGGACATCCGCAAGCTGCTGACCGTGCTCTCGCGCCTCGTCGACCAGGGCAACACGGTGCTGGTCATCGAGCACAACCTGGACGTGATCAAGACCGCCGACTGGGTCGTCGACCTCGGCCCTGAAGGCGGGGTCGGTGGGGGACAGGTGATCGCCGAGGGACCCCCCGAGCTGATCGCGAAGACGGCGGACAGCTTCACCGGTCAGTTCCTCGCCCCGCTGCTCGGCGAAGGACGCACCGCGCCCCGCTGACGCCCGAGACGCTCACTTCGACGGCTCGCGTGTCGATACGAGGGCGATGAGCACGATCGCGCCCGCGCCCGCGTCCGAAGGTGACGACGTGTGCTCGCATCGCATCGACGACGAGGATCAGATGTCGATCGGCGCGACCGCGACCGTGATCGCTGCAGCGACTGCCCACGACGTTGTCGAGGAGGACGACGGTGCTCTCGACGACGTGACCTGGACGCCGTTCCGTGCTCGTGAGCTCGTGCCGGTCGGGCTCATCGCGTTGCTCGCTCCGGTGCTGCTGCTGCGGATGGTGCCGTTCAGTCGGCCTGTCGTGTACTCGCAGGACATGTTCCAGCACCTGGCGCTGGCCCGCACCGCGAGCTGGTTCGGCACGCCGGGCTCGACCAGGGTGCTGAACGCGCCGTACGGACTGGACTGGGGCAGCAACCTCCCGACCGGCACCGAGCGCCTCCACGTGATCCTCCTCAGAGCGTTCGACGCGCTGACCGGCGGCAACGCCTACCTCACGCTCAACCTCACGGTGCTCGTCGGTGTCGCGGCGACGATCCTCGTGGGATACGTCGTGCTTCGCTGGCTCGGTGCCCGTCCGCTCCTCGCCGGTGCGGCAGCCGTCGCGTTCGCCTTCAGCACGGCGATGACCGATCGGCTGGGAGCAGGTCACCTCTTCCTGTTCCCCCTGTATCCCGTCGCGCTCGGCGTGTACCTCGCCGTGCTGGCCTCCTCCGGTCCGACAGAGGGCCCGGGAGCTCGTGGCCCCGCTCGCTGCACCCGGAGATGGCGGACCCGCGACCTGATGGTCCCGGGAGCAGCGATCCTCGTGGTGGCGATGTCGAGCGTGTACTACGCCACCTTCACCGTGCTGCTCGTCGTGTCGCTCGGGTCGCTCGCCGCGGTGCGCGCCGGCTCGTGGCGTCGGTTGCTGGTCCCACTCGTCGTGGTGGGGGCGCTGGGGTCGGCGATGGCGTTGACGTTGCTCCCGGACGCGGTCGCCAGGATGGACGCTCCCACCGCGGGCGGCTTCAACCGCTCCGTGCAGGACTCGGACCGCTACGGGATGCGGATCGCGCAGATGCTCCTCCCGATGCCCTCGACGCAGATCCCCCTCGTCGGAGCGGTTGCCGACCGGGCGTACTGGACCGAATCGACCGGCGACTTCGGTGTCAGCATCGGACCCATCGCGGTCGCCGGCCTCGCAGTCATCGCGTGGAACGTGCTCCGACGCCTGGGGCGACCGCGTGACGAGGCGGATCGGGTCCTCGGTCGACTGGCCGTGCTGGTCGGATCCGCGATCCTGCTCGCCACCGTCGGAGGGGGAGGGCTCCTGCTCGCAGCGGTCGGCTTCACGCAGACACGCGTCTGGTCGCGGATGGCGGCGTTCGTCGGCTTCGCCGCGCTCGCTGGGCTCGCCCTCGTCGTCCAGCGTCGCTTCGGCGCTCGCCGGACCCTGGCGGTGTGGGTGGTGGCGATCGTGGCGCTCGGCGTGGTCGAGCATCCGCTTCGGAGCTCAGCGACGCCGATCGACCGGGCGGTTGCCGAGGATTCGTCGGTCGTCGAGAGCATGGAGGCCACCCTGCCGTCGGACGCCGAGGTGTTCGAGCTCCCGGTGATCCCGTTCCCCGACGACCTGGGTTCCCAGCGCCTGCTGGCTCCGTCGCTGATCAGCCGCGACCTGCGCTTCTCTGCCGGGGAGTTCAAGGGGGGTGCCGGCGATTGGCAGCAGTCGTGGATGGCAGGCGACGTGGGCGACGCGACGTTCCTCGCCGCAGTCGCAGGGTTCGACGCCGTGCTGGTCCAGACGTCGCACGTGCTCGTCGGCGACCCTGACGCAGCGGTCCGGCGGATGGCGGAGGTAGCGGGGACCCGGGTGCGACGGAGTCGACACGGCGGTTGGGCCTGGGTCGACATCCGACCGTTGCGCCGACGCCTGGAGCGCGAGCACGGTCGCGATGCGGTGCGCGACGCAGGTCGCCGCGTCGTGCGTCCGGTCGGGTTCACCTTCGGCGACTGGCGGACGACCTCGTGGGGTCACGACGCGGTGCGCCAGTACCTCGGTCCGTCGGCGTCGATCGACCTGCACCCGATCGACGGCGACGAGGCGCCGGTCGAGGTCTCGTTCCGCGTCGGCGCTGCTGCCGGCTCGACCGTCGAGGTGTCCGTTCCAGGTGCGCCTTCGACGCGTGTTCGACCCGGCGCAGACGGAGCGGACGTGGTGATCGCCGTGCCCCGTGTCGTCGATGACGTGAAGGTGCGCGTCAGGAGCGATCACGGTGAACGCCGGTTCGACGGTGGGACGCCGGCGTCGGTCTGGGTGTCCGGTGTTCGTGTCCGCGACGAGCAGGGGATGGCGCTCGTCGACGCGCTCAGGTGATCGACAGCATCCGCTCCAGCGCGACCCGCGCCCAATGTGCGGTGGCGGGATCCACCTCGATCCGGTTCACGACGATGCCCTCGACGAGGTTCTCGAGGGTCCACGCGAGGTGTCGGTCGTCGATGCGGAACATCGTGCTGCACGGACAGATCAGCGGATCGAGCGACTGCACGTGCTTGTCGGTCTCGGCGTCGAGTCGCTGGACGAGGTGGATCTCCGTGCCGACTGCGACGGTGGTGCCGGCAGGGAGTGCATCGACGGTGCGGATGATGAAGTCGGTCGAACCGACCTCGTCGGCGAGCACGCAGACCTCGTGGGAGCACTCAGGGTGCACGATCACGACCCCGTCGGGGTGCTCGGCGCGGAACGCAGCGATGTTCTCTGCCTTGAACCGCTGGTGGACCGAGCAGTGGCCCTTCCACAGCAGGAACGTCGCGGCCTTGACGTCGGCCTCGTCGAGCCCGCCGAGGTCGAGGCGTGGGTTCCAGACCCGCATGTCTGCCTCGGTGAAGCCCATCTGGTGACCGGTGTTGCGGCCGAGGTGCTGGTCG
>JAFDWA010000192.1 GCA_018268735.1 Actinomycetota bacterium
AGCCGTCGTCGACGTTCCCGTTCAGCACCGACACCATGCCCGGAGGGACGAGCAGCAGCAGCACCTCGGGCACCCAGGTCCATCCCACCCACCGCACCAGCTCCTCGAGCGGAGCACGACGCAGCCCCGGTTGGGTGAGGTACCAGTGGCCGAGGAGCATCGCGTCGGTCACGCTGCCGAGGAACGCAGCGCCGACGACGATCCGGGCGACGCCGAGCCAGGCGGCACCGCCGACGTCGAGGCCACCGGCGACAAGTCCGACGACACCGATCAGCGGGGCGACGACGTCGAGCGCCGGCGGGAACTCGGGCGCGTCCGCGTCGAAGCGCTGCTCGGCCCGATCGATCCCGGTCATCTCGGAGATCCGGGCTGATCGGACCTGCACCCGCTCGCGCTGCAGCGCCACCCCGGCGCCACGACGGGCGACCGACACCCACAGCGCGGTGCAGGTCGCGAGCACCACACCGGCCGAAGCGACGTCGCGGACCGGCAGCGGGTCGTAGCGGATCCCCGCGGCGAGCGCGCCGAGGGCCATCGCGCCGTAGACGCCGCGAAGCAACCAGCCGTAGCCGAGGGAGACCTCCCGGCGCCGCGTCGTGACCCACAGGAACGCGAGGCCACCGGTCGCCCACTGCAGCAGGAAGGTCGCGACGTTCAGGGACATGGACCGGGGCAACCTACCGGAGCGTCCGACCTCAGTCGCCGAGCGCCCGGTACACGGCGTCGACCAGGTTGACCCGTCGGTACGACAGGGCCGTGTCGGCGTCGAGGCCGGCGTTGAACAGCACCGCCACGACGAGCTGTCGCTCGGGGTCCGCCATGGCGAAGCTGGTGCCGCCCTGACCTGCGTGACCGAACGCGGCCGGCGACGGCGACGCGCCGAAGTAGTGCGACGACAGGGGTGCCATGAACCCGAGCCCGAACCCGGCGTCACGACCGAGCGTGAGGTCGTGGGTCAGCGGCAGGCGAGCGGTCGTCGCCTCGCGCAGCCGTTCGACGGGCAGCACCACACCGGCGCCGCCGAGATCTCCGAGGAGTCCCTGGTAGAGGTCGGCGACGGCGGACATCGTGCCGTAGGAGCCGAACGCCGGGTTCCATTCGCACGCCGTCTCCGGCCCCACCTCGGCGAGCAGCGGCACGGGCTGGTCCAGGGTCAGGTCGTAGGTCGCCGAGATGCGCCGGTGGAGCCGCTCGAAGCTCTTCGCGTCGAACCGGACGACCAGGTCGTCGGGATCGACGCCGTAGGGCTCGAGCACCGTCGTCCGCACGACGTCGGCGTAGGGCTGGCCGGTGAGCGACTCGATCGCCTGGCCGAGCAGGTACCAGCCGCCGAACTCCGCATAGGCACGGTCGGTGCCGAACCGCCACGCCATCGGCGGTTCCGACGCCACCAACCAGCCGGCCCTGCTGCGTTCCGGGAGGATGCGGGCGAGCACCGTGTTGACGGCGTGGAGCCCCGCGGTGTGGCCGAGCACCTGCTCGATCGTGCGCTCCGCGATCCAGGGGGTGTCGAGGCCGTCGACGACGTCGCCCAGCCGGTCGTCCAAGCTCAGCTCGTCCTCCGCCACGAGTCGCAGCACGGCGGTGGCGATGAGCGGCTTGGCTGTGCAGTACAACGCCGACAGGGTGCTCCGCGTGAACGGCTCGAGCAGATGCGTGCGCCCGACGGCGGTGTCGAGCACCCGTTCGCCGTCGACGGTGACCACCAGCTGCGCGGCGGTGTGGAAGAAGCCCTCGTCAGCCTCGTCGGCGACGCGCTCGACGAGCTCGACGAACGGCGCGGTCACGACGTCGCCGTCGTGTGCTCTCTCGGTCCCGGTCGCTGCCACGGACGTGACGGTACCGTCGGTCGGCGCAGTGCAGGTGCCGAGGGCCCGTGCAGACGACGACGTCAGCCGGCGAGCAGCGCCCGGGCGACGGCGGAGACCTGGATCTCGTCGGTCCCGGCGTAGATCTGCAGCACCTTGGCGTCGCGGGCGAGCTGCTCGACCTCGAACTCCGCCATGTAGCCGTTCCCGCCGAACACCTGGACGGCTTCGAGCGCCACCTCCATCGCCGCCTGTGCCGCATAGAGCTTGCCCGCCGATGCCTCGGCGAAGCTCGGCTGTGTCCCTGCGGCGGCCATCTCGATGTTGCGGAACACCTGGTTCTGGAGGTTCATCCTGGCCACCTCCATCTTGGCGAGCTTCAGCTGGATGAGCTGGAACTGGCCGATGGGCTGGCCGAACTGCACCCGGTCACGGGCGTAAGCGACCGACAGCTCCAGGCAGCGCTCGACGATGCCGAGGGCCATCGCGACCACCCCGGTGCGCTCCATGCCGAAGGTCGCCTTGGACGCGTTGCGCCCGCCCGCACCGGTGTACACGTCCTCGGACTCGCCCAGGAGGCGATCGCGCCCCACCCGGACATCGCTCAGGAACAGCTCGCCGGTCGGACTCGAGTGCATGCCCATCTTGCGCAGCGGCTTGGACTGCTCGAGGCCCGCCATGCCGGCGTCGAGCACGAACTGCAGGACGGTCCGCTCGGCTGGTGGGTTGCCCTCGTCGAGCTTGCAGATGAACACGATCGTGTCGGCGTACGGGCCGTTGGTGATGAAGGTCTTGGACCCGTTGAGGACGTACTCGTCGCCGTCACGTCGCGCCGTGGACAGCATGGAGCCGAACGCGTCCGATCCCGAACCGGGCTCTGTGATCGCCCATGCGCCGACCTTGTCGAAGGTGAGCAGGTCGAGCGCCCATCGCTCCTTCTGGGCGATCGTGCCCTTCGACATGATCGACGCGGCCGTCAGGCCCATCGACACACCCATCGCGGTGACCATCCCGGGACAGACACGGCACAGCTCGATGATCGGGATGATCTGGAACGCCACCGCGTTGGCGTCCCGGCGGCTGCCCCCGTCGTCATCGCCCTCGTCCTCGGAGCTGCCCACCTGGTCGTTGCTCGCACCAGCCGCACCGTCGACCTTCGCTCGGTCAGCGGCGATCCGCTTCTCGAACGACGCCCGCTGCATGTCGGTCATCCCGAAGGTCGCGAACATCTTGCGCAGCAGGTCGTACGGCGGGAGGTCGCCGAACTCGAGGTCGTCGCGCTTGGGACGGATCTCACGATCGACGAAGTCGCGCACCGCGGTGCGGACCATCTGCTGCTCTTCGGACCACTCGTGCACGACCGACTCCCTGGATCTTGACCGTTCGGTCAAGTCTAGGCGCCGTCGCTGCGGTCGGTCAGTCCTCGGCGGGCGGTATCAGCGGTGCGACCTCACCCCACCAGCCGAGCTCGGCGGGCAACCGGGGCAGCGAGCGGTACGCGGCGACGTACTCCGGCGACTGGATGAGACCGTGGAGCAGCAGCAGGAGGGTCCAGCGCGCATCGACGACGCCGCCGTCCTCGATGGCCTCGAGTGCTGTTGCCTCACCCGAGCGCATCGCCAGGTAGTTGCGGAACGACATGGACACCCCCATCTCGGGTGCACCGGCAGCAGGCTCGCCCTCCTCGAGAACCCGCCACTCCTCGACCAGCCAGGCGGTCCGCGAGCCGTCGACGTAGCGGACGTCGCAGCGTTGGGTCCCGACGGGCGTGCCGACGACCTCGAAGCGCAGCCGAGCCGTCGCGTGCGGGACGTGGGCAAGCGTGTCGAACACCGGGGCCGGCAGGTCGTCGAGCAGCGGCAGGTCCACGACATCGCCACCGAGCCGGACCTTCACCTCCGCGACCGCTTCGGGTGCGGCGACGCCGGCCGGACACGGACGCAGCGGCGAGCCGGGGCGGATGAGCGCCCAGGGGCCCGGCTCGTCGTCCTCGATCCAGTCGACGAGCACCCCACGCTCGAACACCTGGTGGTGGTGCAGCACCTCGCCGGTGTCGAGGACGGCCTCGTGGTGCACGGTGCCGGTCGCGTAGTCGGGGAGCACGAGCCCCAGCTCACCGGAGCCGTCCTCCCGACCGACGCTGTCGGTGACGCCGCGACGGAACTGCGCGATGAAGCCCATCGACCCAGTCTGCCGTCAGCGACGACTCACCGCGCGACGGCGACCGCGACGGAGGCCGCCGCGTCGAGCGACGTACGGGCGTGGTAGCTGGAGCGCGTGAACGGGCTCGACTCGACGTGGGCGAACCCCAGGGCGTGGCCGACCTCCGCGAACCGCTCGAAGTCCCCGGGCGTCCACCACCGCGCGACCGGCAGGTGGTGCGAGGTCGGACGCAGGTACTGACCGATGGTCACGATCGACACGCCGACCGCGGCGAGGTCCGCGAGGGTCGACTCGACCTCGGAGGCCGACTCGCCGAGTCCGAGCACGAGGCCGGACTTCGTGGTGTGGCCACCGAGCGCCGACCGTCCGAGCAGCGCCAGCGACCGGGCGTATCCGGCCGATGGTCGCACC
>JAFDWA010000193.1 GCA_018268735.1 Actinomycetota bacterium
CGGCACCCCGGTGGCACTCGTGGTGACCGTGCTCGTCGTGGTGGTCGCCTCGCTGGGCAAGCTCGGCGGCACCGCCGTCGCGGCCAGGGCCGTCGGCATGACGTGGTCCGACTCGACGGGCCTCGGGTTGCTGATGAACACGCGTGGCCTCACCGAGATCGTCATCCTCGCGGTCGGGCTCCAACTCGGGGTGATCAACGGGTCGGTGTACACGGCGATGGTGGTGATGGCCCTGATCACGACGTTCGTCGCGTCGCCGGTGCTCGAAGCAACCGGAATCGCCGCGCGTTGGCGGGCGGAGGTCGACGCCCGGTAGTGTCGTCCGCCGTGCCCGATGTGTCGGGTCCGCTTCTTGACAGTCGATGAGACCCGTGCGGCCGCAGCGGTCGCGGATCTCGAGGTCGCGAACATGGAGAGCGTGCGCAATGGCAGCTGAGCAGAAGATCCGCATCCGACTCAAGGCCTATGACCACGAGGTCATCGACCAGTCCACCAAGAAGATCGTCGAGACCGTCACCCGGACCCAGGCATCGGTCCGTGGGCCGATCCCGCTGCCGACGGAGAAGCACCGCTTCACCGTGATCCGCTCGCCCCACAAGGACAAGGACTCCCGCGAGCACTTCGAGATGCGGATCCACAAGCGCCTCATCGACATCATCGAGCCCACGCCCAAGACGGTCGATTCCCTCCAGCGCCTCGATCTCCCGGCCGGCGTCGACATCGAGATCAAGATCCAGAACGCGTGATCACCTGATCGCAGTCGCCAGCAGTCGATCTCGTCGCCTGTCGATCTTGCAGGTGGCGGTCGCCGGGTCGGCGTGTGGGCGACAAGTCAGTCGGGGCAGCTCAACGTGAGGTCCGCGAGAACCGCCGGAACGACAGCAGCGCGAACACGACCGTGATGCCGGCCGCCCACGCGATCGAGATCCACAGGTCCGCTCCTGGATCCCTGCCGTTGTAGAGGGCACGCACCGCATCGGTCACGACGGTGAACGGGTTGTGCTCGGCGATCGGCTGCAGCCAGCCGGGCATCGTGGAGGGGTCGACGAAGGCTGAGGACACGAACGTCATCGGGAACATCCAGATGAACCCGGCCGAGTTCGCTGCCTCGACCGACTTCGCCGACAAGCCGATCAGCGCCTGGATCCAGCTGAACGCGAACGAGAACGCCAGCAGCAGCAACGTGGCCAGGACCGCGTCCACGACACCGCCCTCGAGTCGGAACCCCACGATCAGCCCGACGACCAACATGATGATGAACGTGAAGGTGTTGCGCACGAGATCCGACACGGTCCGGCCGACGAGGACCGCTGCGGGGTACATGGGCAGCGACCGGAGGCGATCGATGAACCCCTTCTGCATGTCCTCTGCGATCCCGATGCTCGTGAACGCCGAGCCGAAGACGATCGTCTGGGCGAAGATGCCGGGCACGACGAACTGCTGGTAGCTCGAGTAGCCGGGAACGGTGATCGCGCCGCCGAACACGTAGACGAACAGCACCACGAACATGATCGGCTGGATCGTCGCGAACACCAGCAGGTCCGGGTTGCGCTTCGTCGCGATGAGGTGCCGGCCCGCCTCGGCCCAGGTGTCGCGGAACCACCATGCCGCGCCGGTGGGAACCCGATGGAGTGCTCCTGGTACGTCGGGCCCCGGTGCGCTCGCCGTGGTCGTCGGGCTCATCGTCGAGCTCCTCGTGTCGGTGCGCTCCCGTCGTCGTCGGCAGGCTGCTCGGTGGTGTGGCCGGTCAGCTCGAGGAACACGTCGTCGAGGGTCGGCTGGCGCAGTGCCACGTCGGTGACGTCGATCCCCGCGGCGTCGAGGGCTCGCACGACGGTCGGGACGACGTGGTCGGTGACGGTCACCGGGATGGTCACGGTGCGGGTGTCCGCGTCGATGGACTCGGTGGCATCCCCCGCGGCGATGCCGACGAGGAGCCCGCTCACGAGGTGCAGACCCGAGGCGTCCGCCAACGTCACCTCGACCCGGGCGCCGCCGCTGGCGGCCTTGAGCTCCTCCTCGGTGCCCCGCGCGATCACGTTGCCGTGGTCGATCACCACGATGTCGTCGGCGAGGCGCTCGGCTTCGTCGAGGTACTGGGTGGTGAGCAGCAACGTCGTCCCGTCGGCGACGAGCCCGTCGATCACGTCCCACATCTCGAGCCGACTCCGGGGGTCGAGCCCGGTCGTGGGCTCATCGAGGAACAGGACCGACGGCCTGGCGATGAGGCTCATAGCGATGTCGAGACGTCGTCGCATCCCGCCCGAGTACCCCTTCACGACGCGGTCCGCGGCCTCGTCGAGGCTGAAGCGGTCGAGCAGCTCCCGTGCCCTGGTCGCCGCAGCGCGGCGGCGCATGTGGAACAGGCGACCGACGAGCAGCAGGTTCTCGAAGCCCGTGAGCCGCTCGTCGACAGCGGCGTACTGGCCGGTGAGCCCGATGCGTGCCCGGGCGAGGCGGGGATGCTCCACCACGTCGATGCCGTCGATCAGCGCGCGGCCCGAATCCGGGCGCAGCAGCGTCGTCAGGATGCGAACGGCGGTCGTCTTCCCGGCGCCGTTGGGGCCGAGGACGCCGAGCACGGTCGCGCGTGGGATCTCGAAGCTGACGCCTCGCAGGGCCTCTGTGCCACCGAAGCGCTTGCGGAGCCCGTCGGCGACGACGGCTGGCAGGTCGGTGCTCACCGCGCCGCACCGTAACCGCGGGAGCCCCACGGCACTGGTCGAATTCGACGGACTTGGCCGGTCCGGGGGGCGCTGCTAGTGTCGTCCGGTCGTCACGGACGGCCAACTGCGCCCCGGTTCCCGAAGGGACCCGGGGAGACAGGGTCCCGTGTGATCCCGACCCCGGGTCCCCCCCCCGACGTGCCGCGTGCGGCGCACCGCAGGGTCCCGGGATCAGCATCAACCGACGTCCGCGCAGGCCTGCGCCCGTCGAGGTCCCGACCTCGTCGGCAGTGGGAACCGCACGGCACAACCGAGTCGTCGCTCCGCCGGGCCTGCTCCCTGCGGAGCGTCTGCGTGAGCGGCGCCTCGCACGTCCCCGACGGGATGTGTGCGGACGTCGATGGATCTCACCCAAGGAACCGAACCACGATGGCGAGAACAGCTGCACTGGTAGGAGAGAAGCTGGGCATGACCCAGATCTGGGACGACTCGAACGCGGTCGTCCCCGTCACCGTGCTGCGCGTCGCTCCGGCCCGGATCGTCCAGATCCGCACGCCCGAGCGCGACGGGTACAGCGCCCTGCAGGTGACCTACGGCCACCGTGACGCCCGCAAGCTCACGAAGCCGCTCGCGGGTCACTACGCCAAGGCGGATGTCGACCCGGGCGTGCGGCTCGTCGAGCTGCGCCTCGACGACACCTCGGCGTTCCAGGTCGGCCAGGAGCTCGCTGCGGACACCTTCGGCGTCGGCCAGCTGATCGACGTCACCGCGGTGAGCAAGGGCAAGGGGTTCGCCGGACCGATGAAGCGCCACGGCTTCAAGGGCCAGGGTGCATCCCACGGTGCTCACCGCGTGCACCGGATGCCCGGGTCGATCGGCCAGTGCGCCACGCCCGCCAGGGTGTTCAAGGGCGTCCGCATGGCTGGGCGCACCGGCGGGACCAAGGTCACGACCCTGAACCTCGAGGTGGTCAGGATCGACACGGATCAGGACGTCATCCTCGTCCGTGGCGCGGTGCCGGGGCCGAAGGGTGGCGTCGTGCTGCTGCGCAACGCTGTGAAGCGCTCCGCCGAGGAAGGTGTCGCCTGATGCCGCAGATCACGCTCCAGGACCCCTCGGGGACCGCGACCGGCACCGTCGAGCTCGACGATGCGATGTTCGGGATCGAACCGAACGTCGCCGTGATGCACCAGGTGGTGACCGCTCAGCTCGCCGCTCGACGCTCGGGCACGCAGTCGACGAGGACGCGCGCCGAGGTCGCCGGTGGGGGCGCCAAGCCGTGGAAGCAGAAGGGAACCGGCCGTGCACGCGCCGGTTCGAGTCGCTCGCCGATCTGGCGTGGCGGCGGCGTCGCGCTCGGCCCGAAGCCGCGCCGCTACGACCAGCGCACCCCCAAGAAGATGAAGCGCCTCGCACTGCGATCCGCGCTGTCGGACCGGGCGGCCGAGGACAAGGTCGTCGTCGTGTCCGACTGGGGCTTCGAGACCCCCAGCACGAAGTCGGCGGTCACCTCGCTCGCGGCGCTCGGAGTCGAGGGCCGGGCGCTGGTGGTGCTCACACCCGACGACGTCGCCGCGTGGAAGAGCTTCCGGAACCTGCCGTCGGTCCACGTGATCACCGCAGGTGAGCTCAACACCTACGACGTGCTCGTCAGCGACTACGTCGTGTTCACCAGCGCGACGCTGCCAGCAGCCGTCGCCGAGGAAGGGGCC
>JAFDWA010000194.1 GCA_018268735.1 Actinomycetota bacterium
GCTCGTCGTCGCACCCTCACGCGCCTCGATCGGTCAGCGTCGCCAGAGCTGCATCGGGGTGCGCGACCGGTCACCCGCGAACGGGAGGGTGATCTCGTCCCCACCTGCCCCAGCGGAGGCGTACGCGGCGCAGATCACCTCGAGCACCGCTCGGGCGGCCTCAGGCGTCTGACCGGCGACCGGACGCGCCCCCTGGACGCCGGCAGCCATGTCCCGCAGCTGACCGACGTAGCCCATGCGCTCCAGCGCCGGATCGACGAGGCCGGGGACGCGGTCCGGGACAGGGACCGCCTCGCCGTCGAGCTCCACGAGCAGCTCGGGCGACAGCTCCACCCGTGCAACGGCGTCGGCGGACGCTGCCTGCAGGGACCACTCGACCGTCGGAGCCGTCCAGGAGACCTCGACCGTCGCCTCCAGCCCGGATCCGAAGCGGAGTCGGACCGATGCGTCGTCGTCCGCACCGTCGGCGCGGGTGGAGCTCAGCGACCCGGACACCGCGACGACCGGTTCGGCTGCCAGGGCGATGACGAGCGCGAGCGCGTGAGGACCGAGGTCGAACAGCACTCCGCCGGCGCTCAGCGGCTCGGCGAAGTGCCCCCACGTCGGCGGGGGCTGGAGCGTCCGAGCCGACAGGTGCTGCAGGGCGCCCATCCCGGTCCGATGGGCGGCGAGGACCCCCCAGAACGGCGCGTGCAGGAGGTTCTCCGCGCACCGCAGGAACGGCCCGTCCGCCGTCGACGCGGCGAGGACCAGGCGGTCTGCCTCATCGAGGGTCGCGGTGAAGGGCTTCTCCACGAGGACGTCGGCGCCGGCGGCGAGTCCCTGCAGCGCCAGCTCCGCGTGGGAGCGGGGCGGTGCTGCGACGACGAGGAGGTCGGCACGTGCCGGCAGATCGGCGACCTCGACCCGCTTGACACCGTGTCGGTGCTCCTCGTCGAGGCTGCCCGCGAGGTGACGCGCCGAGCTGCTCCCGGCCGAGGCGACCGCGACGACCCGACAGCCCGCTGCCGGTGCGGCCAGCGCATGGACCGTCGCGATCGCGCCGGCGCCGGCGAGCGCGACGGTCGTGGTCGGAACCGTGGAGGCGGCTGGAGCGGCGATGCTGGCGGGGGACCGTCGCCGGAGGAGACCCATGGGGGCGACCCTACCCGGCACCTGAGACGCCCCTCGGGTGATGGCGCGAGTCACCTCCCGCGCGCCGATGCAGCCGACCTCGACCAGTAGCGTGGGACGACGCCGACGCCGGCGATCACCACCACGATGAGCCGACCGACCCGTCTCCTCCTCCGATTCTCCACGATCGTCGTCATCGGTGTGACGACGCTGGCGCTCGTCGCGTCCACGCTGCTGTCACAGGTGGGCCGCCTGCCGGAGGCGGCGTCGTTCAGGTCGTTGACGCAGCTCGCGCTCCCTGCGCTGCCGGAGGCATCCACGATCGTGACAGAGTCCGGTCAGCCCTACGGCGTGCTCGCCGGGACCGAGAACCGCGACATCGTCCCGCTCGACCAGATCTCGCCGGAGCTGCAGAAGACGGTCCTGGCGGTCGAGGACGCCGACTTCTACCGCCACGACGGCGTCTCGGCCCGGTCGATCCTCCGAGCGTTCCGGGCGAACAGCGACGCCGGCACGATCGCGCAGGGCGGCTCCACGATCACCCAGCAGCTCGTGAAGATCTCACTCGTCGGTGCGGAGCGGAACTTCACCCGAAAGCTCAAGGAGGCGTCGCTCGCCATCCAGCTCGAGCAGCAGCTGTGCGCCGACGTCGCCAAGAAGGTCTGCAAGGACCAGATCCTCGAGCAGTACCTCAACACCGTGTACATGGGCCGCGGCGCCTACGGGATGCAGGACGCGGCGCTGACGTACTTCGACAAGCCCGCCTCGCAGATCAACTGGGCCGAAGCCGCGGTGCTCACCTCGTTGATCCGGAACCCCAACGGCTATGACCCCATCAAGTTCCCGAAGCTCGCGAAGGAACGCCGACTCGTCGTGCTCAAGCGCATGCAGGAGCAGCACCTCGTCTCAGCGGACCAGGCCCGGCTGATCGCGGCGGTGCCGCTGCCGACCACGGCGTACCGGCGGCCGGTCGCCACCACCACGCAGTCGCTCAGCTACGTCGATCGCAAGGTCCGTGACGAGCTGCTGGCCGCCAAGTGGCTCGCTCCGACCGTCGAGCTGCGCCGCTACCTGATCTTCAACGGCGGCCTGAAGATCACGACGACCGTCGACCCGGCGATGCAGGACCAGGCAGAGGCAGCCGCCAGGAGCAACCCGTTGCACGCTGCCAACCCGGAGACAGCGGTCGCGCTCGCCTCGATCGACCCGTCCACCGGCGCTGTCAAGGCGATCGTCGGTGAGGCCGACGTGCCGGGCCGGGGTCTGGTCGAGACCGCGGCGCCCATCGGTGGGCGGTCCTCCGGCTCCTCGTTCAAGCCGTTCACCCTGGTCGCTGCCCTCGAACAGGGCTATGGGATCGACAGCACGATCTCGGCGGCGTACGCGCCGCCGGACATGAAGAAGCTGTGGGGCATCACCGACCGCGGCAACTACCCCGACGACTGCCCGACGACCGGCACGATCGACCTCGGGCGAGCGCTGGCACAGTCCAACAACTGCGCGTTCATGCGCCTGCAGGCCGCTGTGGGCTTCAACGCCGTCAGGGACACGGCGATCAAGCTCGGGCTCACCGCCTCGTCGCTCGATCCGAACCACGTGCAGCCGGCCTGCTTCACGATCGGCTGCGACGCCCTGGTGAAGCCGCTCGACATGGCGCTCGCCTACGCGACGATCGACAACGACGGTCGACGCAACGACGCGCACTTCGTGTCGAAGGTGGAGGACCGCAAGGGCAAGGTCCTCTACGAGGCGCACCCTCGGAACGAGCAGGTGATCCCCGTCGACGTCGCCCGACAGGCGGTGCAGGCGATGGAGAAGGTCGTGACGAACGGGACCTATGCCGGCGGTTCGCTCCCGCAGTATCGGCCGGCAGCCGGCAAGACGGGCACGACCGAGGTCGAAGGCGGCAAGAACACCGACGTCTGGTTCATCGGCTTCACGCCGCAGCTGTCGACCGCGGTGTGGATCGGCAACCCGGCGGCGAACACGAACATGGTCGGCGGGCGGGTCCAGGGCGGTGCCACCGCGGCGCGTGTCTGGCGGGCGTTCATGGCCGGCGTGCTCGACGGACAGCCGGTCCTGCAGTTCCAGGACCCATCGCGCACGCCGAAGTACAAGCAGATCCCCGATCCGTGGCGGAGCTCGTCGCAGTACGGCTCGTACCAGAGCGGGTCCACGAAGTACGGATCCTCCCAGTACGGCGGCTCCCAGTACGGTGGCTCCACGAAGCCGAAGTCGGCGTCGCGACCCACCAGCGGTCCGAAGTCCTCGAGCTCCACGCCGTCGACCACCGTCGCCACGGCGACGACCTCGGATCAGGGCGGCGGAACCGGCTGAGCAGCTGCGTCCCGGCCGGTAGGTTCTGTTCCATGGGATCGCTCGACGCCCTGATCGAGGTGCAGCTGCTCGACACGACGGCCGACCAGCTGCGTCACCAGCGCAGCACGCTGGCGCAGCTCGAGGTGCTGACCGCTGCCACCTCTGCGCGTGCCGAGGTGGCAGCCCGTGCCGAGGTGCAACGCTCGCGTCTCCACGACCTGCGACGCGAGCAGAAGGCGTTCGAGGACGAGGCGGCGAGCGTCGAGCAGAAGGCCGCCGACATCGACCGCAAGCTGTACGACGGATCGGTGGTCGCGCACAAGGAGCTGGAGGCGTTCCAGGCGGACCACCGTGCGTTGAAGGCCCGTCAGTCCGAGCTCGAGGACCGCGCGATCGAGGTGATGGAGGCTGCCGAGCCGCTGGAGGCCGACCTGGCCGAGCTCGACCAGCAGCTCGTCGACCACGACGAGCGGATCGCTCGGCTGGGTGCCGAGGTCGACACCGCACGCGCCGAGCTGGACCGGCACCTCGCCGAGGTCGCCGAGCAGCGCGCCGTCGCGGTCGACGGGGTCCCCGCCGAGGTGGTGTCGGCATACGAGGCGACGAGAGGACGGATGGGAGGGATCGGCGCGGCCAGGCTCGTCGGCAACCGATGCGAGGGATGCCACCTCGAGATCCCGTCCGCGCAGCTCGAGGAGGTCCGCCACGCTCCTGACGATGCGGTCGTGACCTGTCCGGAGTGCGGTCGCATCCTGGTTCGCTGAACCCCGGGTGAAGGAAGGCTCCGGTGCTCATCTGGTTCGCTTCGCTCAGCGTCGTCGTCACCTGGGCGGTCTTCCAGAGCCCCCAGATCGACTACAGGATGGTCGCGCTCGGGTCGGTGATCCCCGTTGCGGAGGTGCCCTTCGGTGCTGGCCCGCTGCACTCGATGCTC
>JAFDWA010000195.1 GCA_018268735.1 Actinomycetota bacterium
AGACTCCGCACCAGGGGGGAGCCGACCGCGGAGGATTCGTGGATCAGCATTCGGAGCGGACCCTCTGGTCAGATGTGCGCTCGCTCGGCGTCTGGGGCCGGGCGTGGGCGGTCGGCATCTTCCTGTTCTCTGCAGCTCGGGCGTTGATCGCCTGGCCGGCACTCGGCCGCTACGGCGTGAACCCATGGGTGTTCCTCGCGATCGACCTCGTGACCGCGCTCCCCTATGGCCTCGCGCAGGCGCTGACCGTGAAGATCCTCCGCGACCAGCATCGTCCGCCGAGCGAGGCAGTCCCGTGGGCCACCGTCGTCGTCGCCATGTTCCTCCTGCCCTATGCGTACATCTTCCTGTCCTCGGGGTCGATGCCCCTGCTCGCAACGTTGGGCGTCGTGGCGTGGATGCTGATCTTCGGTGTCCTCGCGGCGTTGCGCATCCGCCGACAGGTCCGCGACGGACAGGAGAGCGACGCGGTGGGGCGAGAAGCCGCACAGCTGCACTGATCTGCGGCGGCTCCTCGGCCGCTCGGCTCGCCGGTTTCCTTTAGCCCGACGCATTCCGTCCGATCAGTGAGTGGAGCCCGTCACATCGGGCACCTTCCCATCTCGCAGGACTGAGGACGTTGGGGACCGAGCTCGAAGCAGTGAGCCACACCACGACCGGGTTTCGTCGCTTCGTCGCGATGTCGCTCGTCGGCTATGGCCTGCTCATCGCGCTGCCCACCGATCTGATGCCGATCGGCGTGCTGCTGTTCGGTTGGATCTGCGTCACCGTGGCAGCGCTCCGGAGCCGCTCCATGGCGCGCCGGGTGCGAGGACCTGCACGCCTCGCGATCCTGGCGGGGGCAGTGTCGTTGACCGGGGCCATCGTCCGTGCGGTGCACGGGATGCTCGTCGGGGAGGACTACCCGTTCCCCTCGATCGCCGACGCCTTCGCGATGGGGGCGACGATCCTCTTCCTGCTCACCATCGTCGTGATCGTGCGTCGCCGCGTGGGACGGCTCACGCTGGACCTGCTGCTCGACGCCGTCATCGGCGGCCTCGCCGTGGCGCTCGTCCAATGGCAGCTGGTGCTCATCCCGTACCTGGAGCAGACCACCGCTCCGCGGGATGCCGTGGCGGTGAACCTCGTGTACGGGGCTCTGTCCACCCTGCTCGTCATGACCGCCGTCCTCGCGCTGGTTGCCGGCGGCAACCGCTTCACGAGCAACCGACTCCTCGCCGGCGGACTCGTCGCGACCGTGCTCCTCGACATCTCCGCCACCCTGGTGACCGCGCACCTGATCCCAGGCGACGTGCGCCTCTACATCGCCCCGTTCGTCTTCATCCTCGGGGGAGCCGGACTCCTGCACCCGTCGGTCGACTCCCTGCTCGACCGGCCGGTCGATCCAACGATCCTTCGGCGCATCACGAGCAAGCGCATCGGCGTCCTCGCCGTCGCGCTAATCACCTCCCCGGTCCTGTTGCTGATCGCGCTGCTCACCGACAGCAGCGACGGCCTCTGGCTGCCGGCCATCGGATCGTTGGCGTTGGCGCCCCTCGTCGTGCTCCGCCTGGGAGGGCTCGTCCGCCAGAACGAGGTGCTCGCTGCGCAGGAGGCGGCGCTGCGAACCGTCGGCGAGCGACTCGTCGCAGCAGAGACCGAGGAGGACGTGGCGCGCATCATCACCGTCGGACTCGAGCAGGTGCTCGAGAGCCGCCTCGTCGACGGGGTGCTGGTGCTGCGACCCACCGAGGCTGCGCTCCCCGAGGGACGACCGCTGGCAGCAGCGCTGAGCGAGGCGATGCAGCTCGCATCCCACGACGACCTCCGTCGCGGGATCAACGACGTGCACCTCCTGACAGGGATCACCTCACGCGAGTACTGGTACTGCTCGTTCGTCGTGGTCCAGCGTCAGCTCCGCGGTCTGCTCCTCGCCGCCACCAAGAGCGAGCTCACCGCCGAGGAGCGCAGCACGCTGCGCTCCCTCAACCGCGAAGCTGCGATCGCGCTCCGCGCCGTGGAGCAGACCGAGCGAAACGTGCGGCAGCGATCCGAGGAGCGCTTCGGGTCGCTCGTCGACAACTCCTCGGACATCGTCGCGATCATCGACGACGGCGGACGCATCACCTACGTGTCGCCGGTCGCAGCGCGCCTCCTCGGCTATCCGAACGACCATCCGGTCTTCGGGCGCGTGCTCGACCTCGTGCACCCCGACGACGCCGCGGTCGCCGAGCAGATGCTCTCCGACGTCCGCTTCGGCCAGCGTGCCCCCGTCGAGGTCCGCCTCCGCCACATGGCCGGCACCTACCACTGGTTCGAGGTCGTCGCCGTCGACCTGTCGAGCGACCCGAACATTCGTGGCATCGTGCTCAACGCGCGCGAGATCGGGGACCGCAAGGCGGCCGAGGACCGACTCCGCCTGTCCGAGGCTCGCTTCAAGGCCCTCGTCCAGCACAGCAACGACATCGTCCTCGTGGTCGGGACCGGCGATGGCATCCGCTACGCGAGCCCGGCCGTCAGCACGACGATCGGCATCGAACCCGAGGAGCTGATGGGCCACTCCCCCGAGGAGGTCTTCCGCGACAGCGGGGTGGACTGGGAGAGCGCCCTGCGCCTCAGCCGCACGCCGTCGGAGCACCCGAAGCTCCTCGAGTTCGGCTTCCGCAACGAGCGCGGCGACTGGATCCACCTGGAGGCCTCTGTCACGGATCTCCGCAGCGAGGAGTCGGTCGGCGGATTCGTCCTCAACGCCCGCGACGTGACCGAGCGCACCACGATGATGCAGCGCCTCCGCTACCAGTCCACCCACGACGCGCTCACAGGGCTCCCCAACCGCATGCTCGCGACGGAGGAGCTCGCCGGGATGCTCAGCCGCAACGCGGGGGCGAGCACCGTCGCCGCCATCTCCCTCGACATCGACGACTTCAAGGACATCAACGACAGCCTCGGCCACGGTGTCGGCGATCGCCTCCTGCATGCCGTGGCCGAGCGCATCAAGGAGTCGCTGGCGTTCGGCGACGTCGCGGCGCGAACCGGCGGCGACGAGTTCATCGTCGTCCTCGAGCGCGCTCACGGCGAGACGCAGGTCCTCGAGGTGGCAGAGCAGCTCCTCTCGTCCCTCGAACGTCCCTTCACGATCGACGGGCGTGACCTGTCGGTGACCGCATCAGCCGGCGTCGCCTACGACCACGACCGTGACACCGTCGCCGAGGTCCTGATCCGCAACGCCGACACCGCCATGTACCGGGCGAAACAGCTCGGCAAGCGTCGCTCGGTCGTCTTCGAGTCCCACATGCACACGGCGTCCTTCGACCGCCTCGAGCTGCGAGCTGATCTGGCACGGGCGATCGAGACCGAGCAGTTCATGGCGCACTACCAGCCGATCATCGACCTGGCGACCCACACCATCGTCGGCTGCGAGGCGTTGATCCGCTGGCAGCACCCGCGACGCGGGATGCTCTCCCCCGCCATCTTCGTCCCACTCGCAGAGGAGTCCGGCCTGATCGCCCCCATGGGCGAGTGGATGCTGGAGCGGGCGTGTCGGGACCTCGCCGAGTGGCGCAGGGACATGCCCGAGGTCGCCGGAGCGATGACCATCTCGGTCAACCTCACCGCGCAGGAGGTCCACGGCGAACGCCTCGTCCCGGTGGTCACGGACATCCTCCGGCGCACCGGACTCCCTGCAGACCGGCTCGTCCTCGAGGTGACCGAGTCGAACCTGCTGTCGGACACCGATGTGATCCAGGAGCGGATGCAGACCCTCCGAGCGCTCGGCACACGCCTCGCGATCGACGACTTCGGGACCGGCTACTCCTCGCTCGGCTACGTGCAGCGCTTCGCCTTCGACGTGTTGAAGATCGACCGCTCGTTCGTCGAGGGGCTCGAGCGTCCGACGAACCGACGCATCGTCACCGCGGTCATCGACCTCGCACGCGAGCTCGGCGTCCGGGTCGTGGCCGAGGGGATCGAGGAAGAGGACCAGGAGCGGGCGCTCATCGAGCTCGGATGCCCGCTCGCACAGGGCTACCGCTACTCGCGTCCGGTTCCGGCGAGCGAGTTCCGCAAGCTGCTGCGCCAGCCGAATCGGTCGCTCAGGTCCTGACGCCTCGACCGCTGCAGACTGTCCGGGTGCAGCGAGTCGACGATCCCGACGACCAGCGGATCGTCGACTACCTGCACCTGAACGACGCTGCTGCACGAGCGGCAGCGGGCCTGGACCGTCGATCGGGATGCGCGATCGTCGAAGGCGCGGTCGCCCTCGGCACGATCCTGCGAGCTGGTCTGCGGCTGCGGTCGGTGCTGGTCAGCCCGAAGCGGGCGACATCGCTGGCAGCGATGCTGTCGCAGGTGCCTGCCGACGTGCCGATCTACGTC
>JAFDWA010000196.1 GCA_018268735.1 Actinomycetota bacterium
CTGTTCGGCGCCCCGCTCGGCTCCGCCGTGTTCGCGCTCGAGATCCTGCACCGGCGCGGCCTGCAGTACTACGAGGCGCTGCTACCAGCGGTCATCGGCTCGCTGTGCGGCTACGTCGTCTACCTCGGCCTCAGCGGGCTGGGGGTCGAGCCCGTCTGGCACTTCCCCGAGGTCGGCATCCTGCACCTCGGCGACCTGGGCATCGCCGCGGTGATCGGCCTCATCGGAGCGGCTGGCGCCGCCGTGTTCGCAGCGACCACCCACGCGCTGCGCTGGGCGCTCGGCGTGCTGCCGGTCGCAGGCCGCTACATCATGGGCGGCCTGCTGCTCGGTCTCCTCGGTTGGTGGTCGCCGTACGCGCTGACCTTCGGCGAGAAGCAGCTGGGCGGCCTGCTCGACGTGAGGTTGGCCGGCGGTGCGCTCGCCATCGCGATCGTGGCGAAGCTGCTCGGCACCACGGTGACGCTGGCCTCCGGCTGGAAGGGCGGGTTCATCATCCCCCTGTTCTTCATGGGAGCCGCGTTCGGCCAGCTCGCCCACGTGGTGCTCCCGTCGCTCAACGAGCCGGTCGTGATGGCCTGTGCGATGGTCGCCTTCTGCGTCGGGGTGACCAAGACGCCGATCGGCTCCACGCTCGTCGTGACCGAGATGGCGGGCCTGCCGCTGCTGCCGGCGCTGCTGGTCGCCGCGGTCGTCGCGATCTTCGCGACCGACCGCGTGCGGCTGATCGAGACCCAGCGCGAGCGCGAGCGCCGGACGAACCCGGACGACGGCCGATGACGCCGACCTCCCCGACGCCGGCGACCCCACGGTCCGCAGGGACCGACGACCGCCCGCTGTCCGACGGCGACTACGCGACCCTCGCACGTTTCCGCCACGCGCTCCGGGTGTTCCTGCACTTCTCCGAGGACGCCGCCCGCTCAGCGGGGATGACACCAGCGCAGCACCAGCTGCTGCTGGCGGTGAAGGGGTGGGACGGCGAGCAGCCACCGGCGATCGCCGACCTCGCGGAGCTGCTGCAGCTGCGTCCGCACTCCACCGCCGAGCTCGTGCACCGCGCCGAGGCGGCAGGGCTGGTGCACACCACGAGCGACCCGGCGGACCACCGTCGCCAGCTCAGCGCGCTGACCCCGCTCGGCGAGGCGCGACTCCGGTCGCTGTCGCTGCAGCACCGCGACGAGCTGCGTCGGTTCCGCAGTCGCATGAACGACGTGCTGAGCGAGCTCGACTGATCGTCCGGCGGGCGCGACCGGGCGCAACGCTCAGGAGGCGATCGCTCCGTCCGGCGCGGGCGAACCCGCAGCGCCCACCGGCGGTGACCACTCGAAGCCGAACACATGCCGGGCCATCCCCGACATCAGCGACGAGGCGTGGTCACGGGCGTGCTGCGCCACCGGGCCGCTCCACTGCCGGTCGATGCAGGTCGACCACAGCGTCCACCACCGGTCGCAGTGCTCGGGTCGGAGCGGCTCCAGCGCGTGGAGATCCCGGTGCGCCGCCATGATCGGGTACTTGGGCCCCGGGGCATCCAGCAGGATCCGACACCAGTAGTCGACGAGCTTCGGGATGTGCTGCTCCCAGTCGACCTCCGCGACGTCGCCGAAGACGTGCTCCAGCAGGTCGTCGAACACGATCTCGCGGTAGAAGTCGACGACCAGGTCGTGCACTGCAGTGCGAGTCGACAGGTCCGTCGATCCGGACGGCGACGTCGCAGATCCGGCGACTGCGGTCGATGACGCCACGACGGTCACGGCCGGGTCCTGCCCATCACCATCGGCGTCGCCGCCGACGATCGCTGCGGCACCTCGACGAGCTGGTGGTGGTGCACCTCCGCGACCCGGTGTGCGATCTCGAGGATCCGATCGGCGTACGGTCCGACCCAGCCCTCCTCGACGGTCTCGTGGAACATCTCGAGCCAGCGCTGGAAGTGCGCCGTGGTGAACGGCGATCGGTCGCTTACGAGCTGGTGCGCACGGAACGGGTTGCCCTGGTAGCCCTCGATGCCGAGCAGCGCACGTGACCAGAACCTGGTGAGCTTCGGCAGGTGCTCGGACCAGTCGACCTGTGCGACGTCGTTGAACATCGGGCCGAGGAGGTCGTCCTGCGCCACTCCCTGGTAGAAGCGTCGGACCATCTCCGCCACCTCCTCGGGTGTGTCGAGGTCCCGCACCGGCTCACCCGTCGGCGCACCGATCCCCATGCCACTCCTCCGTCCAGTCCGATGTCGTCGCGGTCGGTTGCAGCCGCACTCGACCCGCTGCCTGTTCTGACCGCTGCCTGTTCTGACCGCTGCCTGTTCTGACCGCTGCCTGTTCTGACCGCGGCCTGTTCTGACCGCGGGTTGCTCCTGCCGTCGTCTATTTCTACCGCCGCCTAGACTAATTGACGAGCCACGGCGTCGACCACCCCGGGGACCGGGCGACGGTGTGACAGGGTGGCGGCATGGGGTTCCTGCAACCGAACCTTCCGGTCGTGGACCATGCCACCTGGGACCACCTGAGCCGCCAGGACCGGATGCGGCCGCTCGCTCGGCACTTCGCCGAGTTCGGCTTCGGCTCACCCGACGTGGTGATCCTCGGCTACCTCGTCAAGGTGATCGTCTTCGTCGCGGTCGGATGGGCGTTCATCATGACGACGCCGGGGATCGACGGCTGGTTCGACCCTGCCACCTGGTGGCGGACGCCGGCGGCCTTCTACAAGTTCGCACTCTGGACGATGCTGTTCGAGGTCCTCGGCCTCGGTTGCGGGTTCGGCCCGCTCAACCTCCGCTTCGTCCCACCGATGGGATCGGTCCTGTACTGGCTGCGACCACGCACGATCCGCCTGGCGCCGTTCGGCGGGCGACTCCCTGGGACCGCCGGCGACACCAGGACGCTGCTCGACGTCGTCCTCTACGCCGGCCTGGTGGCGTCGCTCGCCGTCGCCCTGGTGGGGGCGCTCCCGCGATGGGAGGTCGCGACGGTGCTCGGCCTGCTGGTCCTGGTCGGTCTGCGTGACCAGACGATCTTCCTGGCCGCCCGCGGCGAGGTGTACGGCACGCTGGCGGTCACCTACCTGCTCGCGTCGACGGACCAGGCCACCGCCGCCAAGTTCGTGATGGTCGCGATCTGGTGGGGAGCGGCGGTGTCGAAGGTGAACCGGCACTTCCCGTTCGTCATGGCGGCCATGCAGGCCAACAGCCCGATTTGGCGCTTCGGGCACCTCAAGCGCCGACTGCACCGGGACTTCCCCGACGACCTCCGACCCAGCCGGCTCGCCGCCGCGATCGCCCACACGGCCACGGTCGTCGAGCTCGTGGTGCCCGCGGTGCTGCTCCTCTCCGGCGGCGGGTGGGTCACGACCACCGCCGGCGTCGTGATGATCGCGTTCCACCTCGGGATCATCTCGAGCTTCCCGATGGGCGTCCCGCTCGAGTGGAACGTGTTCATGATCTGGGGTGTCGTCACGCTGTTCCTCGCGCACCCCGGCCTCGACCTCGCCTCCCTGACCCAGCCGTGGCTCGTCGCAGCGCTCGTGGTGGCGATCGTCGCCATCGTGGTCTACGGGAACCTCGTGCCGTCACGGGTCTCGTTCCTGGCGTCGATGCGCTACTACGCGGGCAACTGGGCGGCGACGTTCTGGTGCTTCCGCGGCGACGCCCTCGATCGCCTCGACGCCGGGGTCGTCAAGGCCACGGCGCTCCCCCACCAGCAGCTCGCCAGGATCTACGGCAGCGAGCAGGAGGCGTTGGTCCCGCTCCACATGGGCTACGTGTTCCGCGGGTTCCACACCCACGGACGGGCGCTGTGGACGCTGGTGGCGCGGGCGTGCGGATCCTCTCACGAGGACTACCTCGTGCTCGACGGCGAGTTGGTCGCCGGGACCGTCCTCGGCTGGAACTTCGGTGACGGCCACCTCCACGACGAGCGGCTGATCGCCGCGCTGCAACGACGCTGCGGGTTCCGTCCCGGCGACGTGCGCGTCGTGATCCTCGAGTCGGAGCCCTTCGGCCGCGGCACGCAGGCGTACCGACTGGTCGACGCCGCCACCGGCGAGATCGAACGCGGCCAGGTCGAGGTGGCCGACATGGTGTCGCGCCAGCCGACCGATGCCGACGTCCCGCTCTCAACCTGGCCGGAACGGGAGTGACCGGTAGCGCCGCACGTAGCTGCCCGGGGCGAACGTCGCCCGGTCGACGTCGACGTCGAAGGCCGGGAACCTGGCGAGCAGCTCCTCGATCGCGACCCGGCCGACCAGTCGGGCGACCGCCGCTCCGAGGCAGTGGTGCGCGCCGTAGCCGAACGTCATCGTCCGAGCGATCCGGCGGTACACGTCGAGGAGCTCCGCGTCGGCGCCGAAC
>JAFDWA010000197.1 GCA_018268735.1 Actinomycetota bacterium
GCATCGTGGCGCCGTCCGATCAGGCCTCCGACCCCGTTCGCCGCGTAGGCTCGGGACGTGCAGGCAGGCGAGGCAACCGCGGCTGACCCGGCCGGCGTCTCGACGGTGGAACCCGAGCGCGTGCTGGGCGCCCCTCGAATCCCTTCGGGCCCGGCTGCCTGGGTTCGGTCCGCTCTGGTCGGTGGCCGCTCCTCGCTCACCGTCGGCCTCCTCTTCGACGGCGTCGCCTCCTATGTCTTCCTGTCTGCTGCCGCGCGTGAGCTCGGGCCGGACCGCTTCACCCTCGTGTCGATGCTGTGGGTGGTCCTGTTCCTCGTCGGCAACGGACTCTTCATCCCCGTGGAGCAGGAGCTGTCCCGGTCCATCGCCAGCCGGGCAGCCCGAGGTAGCGACTGGTCGGCCCTGGTGCGGCGAGTCGCCATCGCCTCGGGCGCGGTGCTCGCGGTCGCCCTCGCCCTCGGAACCATCGCCCGGGGCCACATCGCCGACTCGCTGTTCCGAGGCCGTACCGTGTTCGTGGGCCTGCTCCTGTTCGGACTCGTCGGCGTCTGGCTGATGTTCCTGCTGCGCGGGATCCTCTCGGGCGAGCACCGGTTCCACGGCTACGGCCTCATGTTCGCCGCGGACGCGCTCGCGAAGGCGATCCCGGGCATCGCGCTGCTGTGGTGGGGCGCATGGCGCCCATCGTCGTTCGGGTTCATCGTGTCCGGCAGCGCGTACGCCGGCATCGTCGTGGCGTGGCTCGCCCTGCGCTGGGGTCGGCGGCGACCTGAGCCCGAGGCGCTCCTGCGCCCCGGCGGCGCGGACATCGCTCCGCCGTGGGGTCGCCTCACCACATCGATGGGCTTCCTGCTCCTGACCTCGTTCCTCAGCGCGCTGGCGATCAACATCGGGACGGTGTCGATCGAGGTCCTCGGCAACCGGGTCGATGCGGACAAGGCCGGCATCTTCCTGTCCGGCCTCGTGATCGCACGGATCCCGTTGTTCCTCTTCCAGGCCATCCAGGCGATCGTCCTGCCTCGCCTCTCACGGCTCGCGGCACTCGGCGACCTCGGAGGGTTCCGAGCCGACCTGCGGCGCCTCAACGTGGCGATGGGCGCATGCACGACGGTGGCGGTGCTCGGCGCAGCGGCGATCGGACCGCTCGCCGTGCGCATCCTGTTCGGCGACGAGTACGCGCTGCTGGGTGCTCGTGACATGGCACTTCTGACGCTCGCGTCGATGTTGATGACCGCCGCTCTGACCCTGAACCAGGCACAGATCGCACTCCACCACCAGCGCCAGACCGGCTGGCCCTGGGGCGTCGCGACGGCGGCCTTCCTCGCGGTGACCGTCACGAACGGTCGGGACCTCTTCCTGCGCGTCGAGCTCGGGATGGTCGCTGCCGGTGCGGTCGCGTTCGTCGTCGTGGCGCTGCTCGTGCACCTGGAGATGCGCCACCCCGACGAGCTGCGCACCGAGATCCCGACGTTGTGACCGTCGAACGCAGGTGATCGAGATCCGACGGTGACCGGCTCCGTCCACGACATCGCCATCGTGGGCGGAGGCATCGTCGGGCTGGCAACCGCTCGCTCGGTGCTGCGCGCCGACCCCCGCCGTCGTGTGGCGGTGCTGGAGAAGGAGGCGGACGTCGCACGACACCAGAGCGGCCACAACAGCGGCGTCGTCCACTCCGGCATCTACTACCGCCCCGGTTCGCTCAAGGCCCGCCTGTGCAGCACCGGACGTCGCTCCATCCTCGCCTTCGCGCGGGAGCACGACATCGCATTCGAGGTGACCGGGAAGCTCATCGTCGCGACCCGACCCGACGAGCTCGACGAGCTGGCATCGCTCGAAGCGAGGGGGCGGGACCACGGGCTCGCGGTCCGCCGGCTGAGCCCGGCCGAGGTCGCGGCGCACGAGCCGCACGTCGCATGCATCGCCGCCCTGCACGTCGCCGAGACCGCCATCGTCGACTTCGGCGAGATCGCCCGGAAGCTGCGAGACGAGGTGCTCGAGCTCGGCGGCGAGGTCCGCACGTCCACGTCGGTCGTCCGGATCGAGGCAGCCGGCGGCACCCACCGCCTCGACACCACGGGTGAGGACGTCGAATCACACGTGCTGGTCAACTGCGCGGGCCTGCAGGCCGATCTGGTCGCGCGCGCCACCGGTGTCGACCCTCCCGCCCGCATCCTCCCGTTCCGGGGCGAGTACATGGCACTGCGACCGACGGCGGCGCCTCTGGTGCGCGGACTCGTCTACCCCGTCCCCGATCCGGCCCTGCCGTTCCTCGGCGTGCACCTCACTCGGGGCATCGACGGCTCGGTGCACGCAGGACCGAACGCCGTGCTCGCTCTCGCCAGGGAGGGCTACCGGTGGCGCGACGTGGCACCCGCCGAGCTGTGGGACGCGCTGGGATCACCCGCGCTCCGACACCTTGCAGCGCGCAACGTCGCCGCGGGAGCGAACGAGGTGCTCCGGTCGCTGTTCCGGCGACGGTTCGTCGCGGACCTCCAACGTCTCGTACCGGAGCTGCGCAGGTCCGACCTCACGCGATCGACCGCTGGGGTCCGGGCGCAGGCGGTCCTTCCCGACGGTTCGCTCGTCGACGACTTCCTCATCGTCGAACGACCCTCGGAGCTCCACGTGATCAACGCACCGTCACCGGCCGCCACGAGCTCGCTCGCGATCGGTGAGGAGCTGGCCCGCCGGATCGGAAGATGACCGATGCCGCTGTCCAGGATCAGGCAGCGGGAGCCTGCAGGGGCGCCGGCTGGCAGAGCCCGTCGAGCTCGGTGACCACGATATGGTCCCGGTTCTCCCAGGTGATCGCGTTGGTCGGATCCTTGCGGATCTTGAACTCCCGGAACTCCATGTCGAGCGCGTCGAACGCCAGGTACCGGCCGATGAGCGGCTCGCCGATCCCGAGGATCAGCTTCATCGCCTCGAGCGCCTGGAGGCATCCGACGATGCCGGGCAGGACGCCCAGCACGCCCGCCTCCGAGCAGCTCGGGGCCAGCTCTGCCGGTGGCGGCTCGGGCAGCATGTCGCGGTACGTCGGCCCCCGTTTCGGGTCGAACACCGTGATGTTGCCCTCGAAGCGGAAGATCGACCCGTGCACCACGGGGATGCCCAGCTTCACCGATGCGTCGTTGAGCATGTAGCGCACCGGGAAGTTGTCGGCGCCGTCGACGACCAGGTCGAACTGGCCGATGATGTCGGCGATGTTGGTCGCGTCCAGGCGGACGTCGAAGGTGATCACGTCCACGTCCGGGTTCAGCAGTGCGATCGTCTTCTTCGCCGAGTCCACCTTCCGCTCGCCGATCCGATCGACGTTGTGGAGGATCTGGCGCTGCAGGTTCGAGTCGTCGACGACGTCCATGTCGACGACGCCGAGCGTGCCGACGCCCGCCGCAGCGAGGTAGAGGGCGGCCGGTGATCCGAGGCCACCCGCGCCGAGCAGCAGCACCCTTGCGCCCAGGAGCTTCTTCTGACCCTCCTCGCCGACCTCGGGCATCAGGAGGTGTCGGCTGTAGCGGTTCCGCTGCTCTGCAGTCAGCACCTCGGGGACGCGCCAGGCGCGACCCTCGTCCTTCCAGCGGTTGAACCCTCCGGCCATCGACACGACGTCGCCGTAGCCGAGCTCCTGCATCGTCCGCGCCGCGAACGCTGAGCGCACTCCGCCTGCGCACATGACGACGAGCGGCGCGTCCTTGTCGGTGACCCTGCCCTCGACCTGGCTCTCGAGGTGCCCGCGGGGGAGGAAGACCGAGCCCGGCACCGCACCCTGCTCGTACTCGTCGGCTTCGCGGACATCGAGCAGCGTCGCCCCGCCATCGATCAGCTGCTCGGCCTCGGCCGTGCTCACCTCACGGATCTCGGACTTCGCCTGGTTCAGGAGGTCTCTGAAGTTCGCCATCGCTGTCGCTCCACCGTCGGGTCGGAATCGGACCGCTCGTCGCGGCGGTCGCTGCAGGTGAAAACCCTACCCAAGAGGTCAACATTCCCGAAAGCCGCCTGAGCTCACAGCCAAGCCGTTGTCGATGTCAGCCGCGCCTCCTACGCTGTGGGTCGGCTTCCCCGACCAGCCGGAGCAGACCAGTGGTCTGCTCCGATCAGAACGGAGAAGACCTTGGCACTGACAGAACGCAGCCGTTCCGCCCTCTACCGGGGGCTCTGCACCATCGTGGACGACGAGGCGGTCCAGGAGATGCTGTCCTTCTTCCCTGCACGAGACGTCGAGCAACCGGTGACGACGGATCACCTCCGCGCCGAGGTGGCGGTCCTCCGCACCGAGCTCCAAGCCGAGATGGCCGACCTCCGCACCCAGCTCCAAGGCCAGATGGCCGACC
>JAFDWA010000198.1 GCA_018268735.1 Actinomycetota bacterium
GTTCATCACCGGGCTGGCCCAGGGCGCCAACCTGGTGTCGAACATCACCCACAACCTCGCCGAGGCCGGGTCGACCGCGGCTGCGGTCATCGGCCACGCCCTCGACACCGGTGCCGAGCAGGTCGAGGCGACCGAGGCCGCTCAGGACGCCTGGATGGAGCTGCTCGACGGCAACCCCCGGTCGTTCATGGGCAACGCCGAGTGCACCCCCGGCTACTACAACAACGAGGGTGGGCCAATCGGCCGCACGCAACGCCGGGGGATGAGCGGGTACCCCGACGGCCCGGTCGCCTTCTTCGACCACATCGACCGGTGGCGACGCTCCGGCGAGTTCGCCGGCCTCGAGTTCAGCTGAACGCCTGCCCGGACCCGGAGTGGGGCGGAGGCGTGTCGGGCTGACTCAGGTGCCCGGAGAGGGCTCCGTGCCGGACTCGGCGGGCGTCGACTCGGAGGTGGCCGGCTCGCCGGCAGCGGGCCCGGTCGCCGCGGGTTCGGTCGCCGCGGGTTCGGTGGTGGCGGCCGGGGCCGCGGCGTCGGCGATGCCGAGCTTGGAGCGGATCTCCGACAGCCGGGCCTGGGCCTCGACGTTGATCGACGCCTGCTCGACCTCGAGCATCTTCGACTCGACCGACATGTCCTGCAGCTCGGCCATCCCCTTGGCCCGGGCGTAGCGGGTCTCGATCTTCTCGCGGACCTCGTCGAGGGTCGGCACGTCCTCGCCGACCTGCTCCGACAACGAGGCCATCGCCTTGTTCATCTGCTCCTGCATCTTCGCCTGGTCGAGCTGACCGAGGAGCTTCTGCTTCTCTGCCAGCTTCTGCTGCAGGACCCTGCTGTTCTGCTGAACGGCGTTCTTCGCCTGCTCGGCCGCCTGCGTCGCCTGCAACGACAGCGCCTTCAGGTCCTCGACGTCCTTCTCCTTGGCGATCAGCTGGTTCGCGAACGCCTCGGCAGCGGAGGTGTACTCGGCGGCCTTCGCAGCGTCGCCCTTCTTCGCAGCGTCGTCGGCCATCAACACGGCCTGCTGCGCGTTGCGGTTCAGCTTCTCCAGATCGGCCAACGCCGCCTCCAGGCGCATCTGGGTCTGCTTCTGGTTGGCGATCACGTTCGCCGCCTGCTCCTTGAGTCGGCGATGCTGCTCCTGCGCCTCCGTGATTGCCTGCTCCAGCTGGACCTTCGGGTCGGCACGCTCGTTGAACGAGCTGTTCACCTTGGCCCCGAGGTAGGCCCACCACCGCTTGATCGCTTTCCACATGGCGACGAGCCTAACGAGCGCCGGGTGCTCAGCCTGCCATGGACCTGCCGCGACGACGCATGCCCTGTCGGAGCCGGTCGATCGCGGGTTCGAACCCCTTCGGCTTCAGCATGAACGTCACCGGGACGAACACGAGCACGGCGACACCGACATCGACGACGAGGCGAACGACCGCTCCGACCTGGTCGCCCAGCACGATCGTCGTCGCTGCCAACGCGAACAGCACGGCCGCGCCGACTCCGGCCGAACGCAGCAGCGGGAGCACCGCCCGCACCGTCAGGAGCTGCGACACGCGGCGGTTCAGCACGTACAGCGTCACGATCGCGATGAACCAGTACGACGCCGAGTAGGCGAGCGGCAACCCGCGGGCACCCCAGAGCGCGGTGAAGGGGATCACGAGCGCCACGTTCAAGCCGTTCTGCACGACGTTCAGGAAGAACGGGGTCCGGGTGTCACGCCGAGCGAAGAAGGCCCGAACGCAGTACAGGTAGATGGAGAAGGCCGGCAGTCCGATGGCGAATCCGAGCAGCATCTGCGTCGTGCGGGCCGTGTCCTGCGCGTTGAAGCTGCCCCGCTGCAGGAAGATGTCGATCAGCGGCTCGGCGATGAACGCGAGTCCCACCGCCGCCGGGAGCAGGAACGTGAGCAGGAGGCTCATGCCCTCCCGGAACCGGGCGATGTACGCGCGGTCGTCTCGGTCGACGGCCGCCTCGGCGAGCTCAGGGAGGATCGCTGTCATGAGCGACACCGCGATGAGCCCGTGGGGGAGCTGGAACAGGATGAAGGCGTACTGGTAGGCGGAGACGGTTCCGGCCTCCTGCGCTCGCGCCAGGGTCAGGATGACCATCAACGCCACCTGGTTCGCTGCGGCGAAGCCGACGGTCCACCCCGACAGGCGCAGCACCGAGCGCACCGCCGGATGGCGTGGCTGGAACCGCCACCGCAGGGAGATCCCCGATCGGCGCAGGAACGGGACGAGAGCGATCGCCATGGCCGCCACACCCGCCGTCGTACCCAGACCCAGGAGGTACACCTGACCCGTGTGCGTTCCGCCGCGGGCGAACCACTTGGCTGCGCCGATGGCCGCCGCCGCGGTCACCAGGTTCGTCAACACCGGCGTGAACGCAGGAGGAGCAAATCGTCGGCGTGCGTGCAGCAGCGCGGTGATGAGGGTCGTCACGCCGTAGAACAGGATCTGGGGGATCAGCAACTCGAGGAAGTCGTCGCCGAGCTCGAGCTGCTGGGCACGTTCGGCGCCGCTCAGCGGAAGCGCGAAGAGCCGGTTGATCCACGGTGCCAACAGGACCCCGAGCAACGTCATCGCCACGATCGCAGAGAACGCGACCGTGGTGACCACCGAAGCGGTGTCGTCGTCGGGATCATCGAGGGTCCGGACGAACAACGGCACCAGCGTCGAGGACAGCACGCCGCCGAGCACGAGCTCGTAGAGGATGTTCGGCGTGGTGTTCGCGAGGTTGTAGACGTCAGCGATCGCAGTGAGGCCGAGCGCGTAGGTCAGCGCACCGACCCGGATGAGTCCGGTGGCCCGTGACAGCGTCGTACCGACCGCGGGGAGGGCGCTCGCACGGAGCAGGCTGCGTCCGCGGTGATCGTCGGTCGCGGACGACTCGTGGCGATCGACGATGACGTCGTCGGCGACTCCCGCCTCCTCGAACGCGAGGTCCTCAGCGAGCGACGCGTCCTGCCATCGATCGTCGGCGTCCTCGGTGCGGGTCACCCTCGACCGCCGGAGCCGTCGACGCGTGTCACGGCTGGACTCCAGGCACAGCTGGGCCGTCGATGTCGCCGATGCCGTGATCGTGGGTCTCCTCGACGGCCTGCCGCAACGACTCCATCTCGGCGACGATGTCGTCGACCTCGGAACCGAGCCCGCCCAGATCACCGGTGCTGGCCTGAGTCGCTGCCAGCTCCACCGTTCGGGCGACCATCTCGTCCAGGCGAGCGTCGAGGAGCCGCAGCCGGTCGTGGGTGTCCGCGATCGTCGCGTCCATCCGCTCAGCGGAGGCGATCTGGGCTTCGATGGCAGCGACGGTCTCCTCGGTCGACTCGGTACGTGGCCGCCCCTGCGCGGTGGTGAGCTCCTGACGGATCGCTGGGAGGTCGATCTGCTTGCGTCCCTCGGTGAGCGTGTTGCCGGCCCGGGCGATTCGGTTCGCGTCGTCGACAGCGGTGTCCATGCGGCCACCGACCTCCACGAGTCGGTCACGGAGCGGGCCGGGCCGGATCGATCCGATCGCCGTGTCGTAGCGGTGACGTGCATCGAGCACGCTGGTCATGAGGCTGCGCCAGGGATCCACCAGACCCCGAACGTCCGAACCCGCTCGCGTCGGCGCACCTGGTACCGCAGCGAGGACCCTTGCGACGTAGGCGCCCGCGCCGAGCAGCACCGCGCCCACGGGGTTGGCGAAGGCGAGGACGCCGACCGCAGCGCCAGCACCGGCGGCGAGGATCGCCGACGGCGACGTCGTCGCGCGAGCGACTCGGGGCGTGAAGAAGCGGTCCCGGAACGACATTTCCCGTACAGACTTGCAGGTCGCCGGCCGGCACCCGCGCAACCCGTCGCCGGTGTCAGCCGTCGACCTTGATGGCGCCGGCTCTGCTTCCCGCTTGGGCCGCTCGGGCCACGGCGCCTCGGGTTGTCGTCGGTGTCAGCCGTCGACCTTGATGGCGCCGTACATGCCCTTGTTCTTGGTGCCGTGCAGCGAGCAGTAGTAGCCGAAGGTCCCAGCCTTGTCGAAGGTGCGTGAAGCGGACATGCCCGGGTCGAACTGGTCGACCTGGATGTCCTCGAAGCTGCCCTGGTCGGCCGCGAGGACGTTGTGTCGGTTCTGACCCGCGTTCTCGAACGTGACCTTGGTGCCCTTCTTGATCTCGATGAACTGCGGGACGAAGTCGTTGTCGCGTGCCTGCAGCCCGACCGCGCTGCCGGACTCCTTCGTCCACTTCGCTCCGGCCGGCATCACGACGTCGGAGGAGCTGCTGCTGCCGCCGCCACAGGACACGACGACGAGGCCGAGACCAACGACGAGCAGGAGTCGGAGGAGGTGC
>JAFDWA010000199.1 GCA_018268735.1 Actinomycetota bacterium
CAACGAGCACCGCCTCCACAGCCACTGCGGCCACCTGCCCCCAGCAGAGTTCGAAGCAGCCTTCTACGCTGCCCAACAAGCCGACCCCGCCGGGGTTGGAAACCAATAGCCCGAGCCTCCATCAGACCCAGGGCGGTTCACCTCGTTCGGCGTGGCCCTCGGCCGTGTCATGTGGCCATCGACCGCCGGACCACGAGGATCGCGTAGGCCGCCGAGGGATCGGACTTGTGCCCTTGGCAGGACTGCTTTGAAACCAGGCTCTGCTGGGTTGGTCGAGTGATCAGCTTCCGTCCTGACGGAACAGGTCGAGGTGCTTGAGATCCTTCGCTCGGCCTGTCGCCTCCTTGAGCCGTTCCCAGGTCTTGACGCTGATCACGAGTGCCTCGGCTTGTCCAACCGTGTGCTTCTCGGCGTCGCTCGCCAGGTCGGCGTACCCGCGCTCGGCGCCGTCCGGCGCGAACACGATGTCGAGCGGCCCGAACTTCGTCATCAGGTGCAACGTGTCGTAGCTCGCCCAGTTCTCGATCGGGTGTCGGGGGAACCAGGTTCCGCCGGCGTCCGCTGTCAGGAGCCCGGCTTGGAGTTCGTCGAATGCAGCCGTCAATCGCTCGAGGTTCTCGATGGCTCGGTCGGGTGTGATGTCGAGGTCGATCGTGGCAGGAAGCGGCAGGTCGTGGACCATCGCGGCGATGCCACCGATCACGACGAAGTGGACGCCATGCCGGGCGAGCGTTTCGACGATTGCCTCTGGATCAAGCACGGTCGGCCGAAACACGACGTCTTGCGCGTGATGCTCGACGATGCTCGCGATCGGTGAATTCCTTGAGTTCTGCCGGCGGGAGCAATGCTTCCGCGATCCTGCGGGTGCGGTCGTGGTTGTCCGGCTGAACCAGCCTCATGCGAAGTTCGCAACCGGCGGCTTCCAGCACGCGGGTGAGGGTCTCGACCGACGGGGAGCGCCGCCCGGACTCGTACGCGGAGATCGCCGCCTGGCTCGTCGCGGCTCGTGCGGCGAGTTCGGCCTGAGTGAATCCTGCCTGACGACGTGCCATGCGGATCAAGTGTCGGGAGTACGCCTCGGCGGCCATCGCACCAGTATACCGGTACAGGTGTGATCGTTTGGGTGGCGCATTGTCAGCGGATGCGTTGGAGTGCGGTGTTCGCTTCGATGAGGTCGAACGCAAACGGGTCGAGTCGCCTGCCGACCCACCGGGTCATCTCGACGTGGTCGGGATGGTGTGGATCACTCAGCGCTGCGAGGAGCTCCTGGTAGCCGCCAGTCCCGCCGCAGTCTTCCGGCGGGCAGGCGTTCGCCCCGTCGACGCAGACAGCGACTTTCAAGCCGGTCGTGAATCTCCCACGTCGCTCGACGGTGACCTCGTGGTCCCAGCAGTCTCCGAAGTCGTATTCGTAGCGGAACATGCCCTGGTCTTGGAGGGCGGCGAGGACGGTGACGGTCGAGTAGTCGATCTCGTCGTCCGGGCGGCCTGGAACATGTCGTGCAGCTTTGACATGCGAACGCTGCCCGGCACGAGGAGTCGTCGCCACACGACAGGCTCGACCTCGGACAACTCGATTCGCAGTTGGAACACGGGTTGGCCCGGAGGGTTCGATCGAGTGGTCGTCATCCCGACGATCGTAGGTAGTGCTGTTGGAATGACAACGTTGTCATTCCAACAACATTGTCATTCCAACAACGTTGTGCCCTCGGCAGGATTCGAACCTGCGCACACGGCTCCGGAGGCCGATGCTCTATCCCCTGAGCTACGAGGGCGGGGTCCCTCGCAACGCCGAGGGCGACGGCGCAGGACCCTAGCGCACGGCGGTTCTCGGCCCTGAACCGCTTCGTGGCCGCGCCGCGGCCGGCGGTACGATCGCCGCTCCATGCGTGACGTGCTGACCGCCGCCCTCCGGGATACCCTCGGCGCCCTCGGCGTCGACGCCCCCGCCGAGATCCACCTCGAACGACCGGCCCGGCGCGAGCACGGCGAGTTCTCCACCAACGTCGCCATGGCCACCGCCAAGGCCGCCGGTCGCAACCCGCGCGAGCTCGCCCAGCAGCTCGCCGACGCGCTCACCGCGGACCCGCCCCGCCACGTCACCGCGGTCGAGGTCGCCGGGCCCGGCTTCGTCAACTTCCGCCTGGACCCGGCGTGGCTGCACGACCTGATCGGCACCGTCGTCGACGCCGGTGCCGACTACGGCCGCAGCGACGTCGGCGCCGGCACCCGGGTCATGGTCGAGTACGTGTCGGCCAACCCGACCGGCCCGGTGCACGCCGGTCACGCCCGCGGCGCGGTCTACGGCGACAGCCTGGCCCGGCTGCTGCGCTTCGTCGGCCACGACGTCTCCGACGAGTTCTACGTCAACGACCGCGGCGTGCAGATGCAGACCTTCGCCGCGTCGCTCGCCGCCCGCAAGGCCGGCCAGGAGCCGCCCGAGGACGGCTACCGCGGCCAGTACATCGTCGACTGGGCCGCCGAGATGCCCGACGGCGCCGATCCGCTCGAGTGGGGCGAGGCCCACGCGCTCGCGGATCAGCGGCGGGTGCTCGCCCGCCTCGGCGTCGAGTTCGACACCTGGTTCTCGGAGCGCTCCCTGCTCGCGTCCGGCGCCATCACCGACACGCTTGCGGACCTGCGCGAACGCGACATGGTCGAGGAGCGCGAGGGGGCGGTCTGGTTGCGCTCCACGGTGTTCGGCGACGACAAGGACCGGGTGCTCGTCAAGAGCGACGGCGAGTACACCTACCTGCTGCCCGACATCGCGTATCACCGCGACAAGTTCGCCCGCGACTTCGACCTGGTCATCAACGTGTGGGGCGCGGACCACCACGGCTACGTGCCGCGCATGCGCGCCGCCATCCAGGCCCTCGGCCACGACCCGACCGACCTCGAGGTCGTCATCACCCAGCTCGTCCGACTGGAGCGTGACGGCGAGGAGGTCAAGATCTCCAAGCGGGCCGGCGACCTCATCACCCTCGAGGACCTCATCGACGAGGTCGGCGCCGATGCCGTGCGCCTCACCTACCTGCTGCAGTCGGTCGACTCGCCCCAGACCGTCGATCTAGGACTGATCGTCCAGCAGTCCAACGAGAACCCGGTCTTCTACGTGCAGATGGCCAACGCCCGGATCGCGTCGATCGCCCGGGTCGCCGCCGAGCGGGGCATCGAACGCCGCCCCCTCGGAGAGGTCGACCTGTCGCTGCTCACCGCCGAGCGCGAGCTCGAGGTGCTGCGACAGCTCGACGTGCTCGGCGAGGTGGTGCTGCTCGCGGCCCGGGAGCGGGCGCCGCACAAGGTCACCACCTGGGTGCGCGAGCTGGCCTCCGCGGTCCACGGCTTCTACCACGACTGCCCGATCCTGCACCCCGACACGCCCGACGACCTGCGCCAGGCCCGCTGGTGGTTGGCCGAGGCCGCAGGGGTGGGGCTGCGCGTCGGCCTGGGCCTCCTCGGCGTGTCGGCCCCGGAGCGCATGTGAGCGCGCCGAGCCCGCCAGGGGTGAGCTCGCCGCTGCCGTTCCACCTGCTGCCCGACACCGCCACAGTCGACGACCACGGTCGGCTGTCGATCGGCGGCTGCGACGTGGCCGACCTCGCCGAACGCCACGGCACCCCGCTGTTCGTCTACGACGAGGCCCACATCCGTGCCCGTTGCCGCGAGGCGGTGTCGGTGCTCGGCGACGGCGCCACCTACGCATCCAAGGCGTTCCTGTGCCGCGCCGTGGCCCGGCTGGTGCACGAGGAGGGCATGCGCATCGACGTCGCCACCGGAGGCGAGCTGCAGGTCGTCCTCGCCGCCGGCGTGCCCGCCGAGCGCACCGTCCTGCACGGCAACAACAAGTCGCTCGACGAGCTGCGCCTGGCACTCACCGCCGGCGTCGGGCGCATCGTCGTCGACAGCGACGACGAGCTCGACCGCATCGAGTCCCTGGTCGCCTCGGGTCTGCCCGTGCCGAGGGTGCTGCTGCGGATCAACCCCGGCATCGAGGTCCACACCCACGAGCACGTCCGCACCGGCAACCTCGACTCCAAGTTCGGGTTCCCGCTGCCCACCGGCCAGGCCGACGACGCGCTCCGGAGGGCCCGGGCATCCGCCGCGGTCGACCTGGTCGGGCTGCACATGCACATCGGCTCACAGGTGTTCAGCGTCGAGAACTTCCTCGAGGGCCTGCGCGCCGTGGCCCCGTTCGTGGTCGCCGCGGACCTCCCCGAGCTGGTGGTCGGCGGCGGCCTCGGCGTCGCCTACGTCGAGGGCGAGTCCGCCCCCACGATCACCGAGTGGGCCACCGCCGTGGTGCA
>JAFDWA010000019.1 GCA_018268735.1 Actinomycetota bacterium
CGCATCACCGATCCCGAGCTCCGGCGCCAGGTCGCAGGCTTCATCGGCCAGGAGGCGATCCACGGTCGCGAGCACCGCGTGTTCAACCGTCGCATGGCGGAGCTCGGCTATCCGACCAGGGAAGGCGAGTGGATCACCCGCAAGGCGCTCGAGCTGCGGACCAAGGTGGCGCCTGCCAGCGCCAACCTCGCAGCGACCGCTGCACTCGAGCACTTCACGGCGACCATGGCGGAGGTGCTGCTCACCTCCGAGGACGCCCGCGACCGCTTCGGCGATGCCGCCGTGCGCCACCTGTTCCTCTGGCACGCGCTCGAGGAGTCGGAGCACAAGGCGGTCGCCTTCGACGTCTACAAGGCGATCGACGGATCGGAACGACTCCGGGTGTGGACGATGGTGGCGCTGCGCTACGGGTTCGTCGCCGGCACGGCGTTGTCGATCGCGCTCGCCTTGGCCCGTGATCCCGGTGCCTACGAGAAGGGGCGACTCCGGAGGAGCTGGCGCCGCTTCAGGCACAGCCCGCTCGTCAGCCGTGCCGTGTGGAACCGCTTGAAGGACTACGACCGGCCCGACTTCCACCCCGACGACCACGACACGACGGCGCTCGTGGCCGAGTGGCGCGAGCGCCTCTTCGGCGAGGACGGCGAGCTCAACGACCTGCTCGTCCGCCGCTCCGCCGAGCGGGCCTGAGCGATCTGCGGAAGGATTCCCGTCGATGAGCCCCACCGATCACGAAACCTCCACCCGGGCCGTCGCCGGTCCCGACGCCCACGAGCACTTCGACGTGCTGATCGTCGGCGCCGGACTCTCGGGCATCGGCGCCGCCCACCACGTGCAGACGCGCTGCCCGTGGGCGACCTACGCGATCTTCGAGGCCCGCGACACGATCGGCGGGACCTGGGACCTGTTCCGCTATCCGGGCATCCGCTCCGATTCGGACATGTTCACGTTCAGCTACTCGTTCCGTCCCTGGCAGGGGAAGAAGTCGATCGGTGACGGCCACACCATCCTGCAGTACCTGAAGGACACCGCCGCGGACGACGGCAGCGACGCCCACATCCGCTACCACCACCGGATCACCCGGGTCGAGTGGTCGAGCGAGGACGCCCGCTGGACGGTGACGGCCGATCGCAGCGACACCGGCGAGGTCGTCGTGGTGACCTGCTCGTTCCTGTTCTCCTGCACCGGCTACTACCGCTACGACCGTGGCTACGTGCCGGACTTCGAGGGGATGGACGACTTCGCCGGACAGATCGTGCACCCGCAGTTCTGGCCGGAGGACCTCGACGTGTCAGGCAAGCGGGTGGTCGTGATCGGCAGCGGCGCGACGGCGATCACCCTCGTCCCGAGCCTCGCTGCCACGGCCGGCCACGTGACGATGCTGCAGCGGTCCCCGACCTACGTCGTGTCGCTGCCGAACCGGAACCCGATCGCCGACCTGCTCCGCACGGTGCTGCCCCCGCAGGTGTCCGGACCGATCCTCCGCTGGGGGCTCGCGCTCGGCACGATGGCCACCTACCAGCTGTCGCGACGTCGACCGGGCATCGTCAAGTCCTTCCTGCGACGTCGCCTCGAGCGCCAGCTCCCGCCGGGCTTCGACATCGACACGCACTTCACGCCCCGCTACGAGCCGTGGGACCAGCGGCTCTGCGTGGTGTCCAACGGCGACATGTTCAAGCGGATCAGCGACGGCAGCGCGTCGGTGGTCACCGATCTGATCGAACGCTTCACACCCACCGGCATCCGCTTGGCGTCGGGCGACGACCTGGCGGCCGATGTGATCGTGCCGGCCACGGGGCTCGACCTGCTGTTCATGGGCGGCATGGACGTCCTCGTCGACGGCGACAAGGTCGATCCCTCGGACCGCCTGGCCTACAAGGGCATGATGCTCGAGGGAGTGCCCAACATGGCGCTCGCGGTGGGCTACACCAACGCATCCTGGACGCTGCGCTCAGACCTCATCAGCGACTACGTGTGCCGCCTGCTCAACCACATGCGCCACAACGGACTCCGCCAGTGCACGCCGACGCCGTCGGACGGCCAGACCGAGCGGGTGCCCCTCCTCGGACTGACGTCGGGCTACGTCACCCGCTCCCAGGACCGGTTCCCGAAGCAGGGCAGCCGCAACCCGTGGCTCGTGACGCAGAGCTACCTCCACGACCACCGGCTGATGAAGCGCAGCGACGTCGTCGATCCGGAGATGGTGTTCACCAACCCGCGTCGCACACCGACCCAGGTGGTGGCCTGACATGCACGAGCTGAGGAACCGGGTCGCCGCCGTCACCGGAGCAGGCTCCGGCATCGGTCGGGCCCTCGCGGTGCAGCTCGCCCGAAGGGGTGTGCACCTCGCGCTCGCTGACGTCGACGTGGAGGGACTCGAGGAGACCGTCGCTGCGTGCGAGGGCGAGTCGGTCAAGATCACGACCCGGCGGGTCGACGTCGCCGACCGCGACGCGATCTACGCCTGGGCGGACACCGTGGTGGACGAGCACGGGTTGGTGAACCTCCTGTTCAACAACGCGGGCGTCGCGTTGGTGGCAGACGTCCGGACCATGTCCGACGAGGACCTCGAGTGGCTCGTGGACATCAACCTGTGGGGTGTCGTCCACGGCTGCCGTGCCTTCCTGCCGCACCTCGAGGCCTCCGGCGAGGGCCACATCGTCAACCTGTCGAGCGTGTTCGGTCTCGTCAGCATCCCGTCGCAGTCCGCCTACAACCTCTCGAAGTTCGGTGTGCGCGGGTTCTCCGACGCGCTGCGCATGGAGCTCGAGATCGATCGCAGTTGCGTGTCGGTCACCACGGTGCACCCCGGGGGAGTGAAGACCAACATCGCCCGCCGGGCCAGGACCGATCCCGCGACAGCGACACCGACCCGGCCCGGTCAGGACCTCGGCGACGCGTTCGACCTCATCGCACGGACCGACGCGCACGCTGCGGCTGAGCAGATCATCGCGGCCGTGGAGCGGAACCGTCGACGGGCGCTGATCGGCTTCGACGCGAAGGTGATCGACTTCGTGTCGCGGCTCCCTGCGGGCTTGTACCAGCGCGTGCTCATCCACGGCAGCCGACTCGCCGCGCGGCGATGAGGACCCCGAACCACCTCGACGTGGCCCGACGTCTCGAACGATGGAGCAGGTGTGCGAGGCTCTGAGGCTGTGGAGCCGAACTTCAGGGGACCGTTCTCCGACGGTCCGCCCGCGGCCGCGCTGGAGGTCGACGCACCGCCGCTCGAGGTGTTCCACCTCGTGGACATCTGGCGCTCGGTCGTCGCAGTCGTGGTGCTGTCGTGGTCGGTGCTCGCAGCCCTCGCCGGACGGGTGCTGCGTCGTCGTCGCACGACGGTGATCCAGACCGCGTGCGACGGACTGGTGGACGGCTTCATCCACCTCGGTCCCACCTTCGTCAAGGGAGGACAGATCATCGCCAGCTCGGGCGGCATGTTCCCCGCGGTCCTCGCCGACGCGGCGCGTCGCTGCCTCGACGAGGTGCCGCCGTTCCCGGTCGAGCTCGTGCGCGAGACCATCGCTGCGGACCTGGGAGCGCCGGTCGAGGTGATCTTCGCCTCCTTCGACGACGAGCCGCTGTCCGCTGCCTCGATCGGTCAGGTCCACGGCTGCACGCTGCGGGACGGTCGCACAGCCGTCGTCAAGGTGCAGCGGCCCGACATCCGCGACCAGATGGCGACCGACCTCCGCAACATGTACCGGATCGCGGCGTTGATCGAGTGGTCGCCGTGGGGCCGCACCTCGGGTGCACGGGGCATCATCCGGGACCTCCACGCCGTGACGTTCCGCGAGCTCAACCCGGCGCTCGAAGCGCACCAGCAGGCGGTGTTCCGCGAGAACATCGGTGCCTTCGGCGACAACACCCGCATCACCGCCCCCGAGGTGTACTGGGACCACTGCGGACCGCGCACGATCTGCATGGAGCGCGTCAGCGGCATCCCGATGGACCACTTCGACGAGCTCGTGGCCAGGGGCTTCGACGGCCAGTCGGTCCTGCGTCGCGGAGCGAAGGTCTGGGCAGAGGCGGCGATGGTGCACGGGCCCTTCCACGGCGACATGCACGCCGGCAACATCTGGGTGCTCGACGACGGCCGCGGGTGCTACCTGGACTTCGGGATCATGGGCGAGCTGTCCCCCGAGTGGCGATCGGTGCTGAAGGACCTCTTCTACACGTGTGCGTTCGACCTGGACTTCTCCCGCGTCGCCCGCGCCTACCGCGCCGTCGGGGCGATCCCCGCCGACATGGGCACCGACGAGGAGCTCGGAGCATTCCTCAACATGGTGCTCGGCCCCATGCTCAACGACGGGTTCGGCAGCATCGACGTCGCTGCGCTGGTGGCCCAGTCGCTCGAGATGCTCAAGACCTACCAGGCGTCGGTCCCACAGGAGCTGGCGCTCATCGCGAAGCAGCTCCTGTACATCGACCGCTTCACGAAGTTCCTCGCACCCGACTACTCGATCACGACCGATCCGTACATCGTGCAGAACATCTTCCCGGTCGAGGCGAAGTCCAAGGCGGCCGAGCTCGGCATGGTGCTCGACGACACCGACCCCGCGTTCGCGGTTGTGGTGGGCGACGCTGCGAACGGGTAGGTGTCTGCCATGACAACTGAACCTGGAAGCGCTGGGACGTCGGCTGGGCGTCCTGTCATCGGGGAGGTGCCGTCCAGCACGGGTGGCCCCGTCGACCTCGACCGGATCCTCGGACGCATCCCCGTCGTCCTCGTCTTCCTCGAGCCACCCGACGACGCGGCGGCGCGCCAGGCGCTCGGGGGGATGGGGGCGCACCTCGTCGACTTCGGTCGCGACCGCGTGCAGCTGCTCGCCGTCGCGAACCGACCCGTCGAGGAGGTCGAGGCCCTCGACGACCTCGTCGAGGGCAACGTCCGGATCCTCGCTGATCCGGACGGGACGCTCGCGTCGCGCTTCGGGGGCGCGTACCTCAGGGACCGACCGACGACGGTGCTCGTGGACGTTCGCGGGCGTGTCAGCGAGACGTGGACCGACGCGCCGAGCCCGGAGCTCGCCGTCGAGCTGCTGCGACGGGTCGAGGCCTACGAGGAGTGAGGAAGCGGGTGCTGCGGCGCAGCGTCGACCCGCACGTAGCCGTTCGGGAGGTCCCGGAACACCGAGGCGAGGCCCGACACCAGCTCGCCGTGCACGCTGCTCGATCGACGGACCATCGCGATGTGCCGGCTCGGCACCGGTTCGCGGAAGCGCAGCAGGTGGATCCCGGGTGAACGGGCCACGGGCGGACGGACCGACAGCTCCGGGAGCAGGGTGATGCCGACGCCCGCTGCCACCATCTGACGCAACGTCTCCAGGCTCGTCGCCCGGAAGCCGCGGCGCTCCGACGCACCGTTGATCTGACAGACGCTGAGCGCCTGGTCGCGCAGGCAGTGGCCCTCTTCGAGCAGGAGCAGCTGCTCACCCGCCAGCGCAGCGATGTCCACGGGTCCGTCGTGGTTCGCCAGCGGATGCGCGGCGGGCACGGCGAGCAGGAAGTCCTCGGTGAACAGCGGCTCCACGAGAAGCCCGTCGTCGTGGACGGGCAGCGCCAGCACCCCCACGTCGAGCGACCCGTCGACGAGGTGGGCCAGCACGTGCTCGGTCTTCTCCTCGACCAGGAGCATCTCGAGTCGTGGGTAGCGCTCACGCACCTTCGGGACCACGTGGGGGAGCAGGTACGGCCCGAGCGTCGGGAACAACCCGATGCGCAGCGACGCTGCGAGGGGATCGCTGGCGTGGCGCGCGATCCTGCGGATGTCGGCTGTCTCGCGCAGCACGATGCGTGCGTGCTCGACGACGGCTGCACCGGCCGGTGTGAGGATCGCTCCGCTCCTGCTGCGCTCGACGAGCGTGACGCCGAGCTCGCGCTCCAGCTTCTTCAGCTGGGTCGACAGCGTGGGCTGGCTGACGAAGGAGGCTTCGGCCGCACGACCGAAGTGCCGGTGGTCGGCGATCGCCACGAGGTACTCGAGGTCCCGGAGGTTCACACCGCCACGACCTCGACGGGCGGCTCGGCTGCTTCGGTGCGGATCATGTGGTCGAAGGCGCTGAGCGCCGCGGTCGCCCCGGCGCCCATGGCGATGACGATCTGCTTGAACGGGACCGTCGTGCAGTCGCCGGCGGCGAACACGCCCGGCAGCGAGGTTCGGCCGTGGTCGTCGATCACGACCTCTCTGCCTGCGGACAGCTCGAGCGTCCCGTCGAGCCACTCCGTGTTCGGAAGCAGGCCGATCTGCACGAACACCCCGTCGAGCTCCACGCTGCGAGCCGTCTCCGTCGTTCGGTCCTCGACGGTGAGGCCGGTGACCTTGTCGCCGTCGCCGAGGACCTCGGTCGTGAGGGAGCTGAGCAGGACGTCCACGTTGGGGAGGCTGCGCAGCTTGCGCTGCAGCACGTCGTCCGCCCGGAGCCGGTCGTCGAACTCGATGAGCGTCACGTGCGCGACGACGCCGGCGAGGTCGATCGCGGCTTCGACGCCGGAGTTGCCGCCGCCGATCACGGCAACACGCTTGTTGCGGAAGAGCGGGCCGTCGCAGTGCGGGCAGTATGTGACGCCCTTGTTGCGGTACTCCTGCTCTCCGGGCACGCCCATGCTGCGCCACCGCGCCCCGGTCGACAGCACGACGGTGCGGGATCGCAGCACGGCGCCGTTCTCGAGCTCGACGCCCACCGGCTCGCCGGCGGAGGCAGCCGGGTGGAGGCGCACGGCACGCTGGAGGTCCATCACGTCGACGTCGTAGTCGTGCACGTGCTGCTCGAGCGCGCCGGCCAGCTTGGGTCCCTCGGTGTAGCTGACCGAGACGAAGTTCTCGATCGCCATCGTGTCGAGCACCTGGCCACCGAAGCGCTCGGCGACGACACCGGTCGAGATGCCCTTGCGGGCGGCATAGATCGCTGCTGCGGCGCCTGCCGGTCCGCCGCCGACGACGAGCACGTCGAAGACCTCCTTGGCGGCGAGCTCAGCGGCCCTGCGCTCGCCGGCGCCGGAGTCGAGCTTCGCGACGATCTCCTCGAGGGTCATGCGTCCCTGTCCCCATGGCTCGCCGTTCAGGAACACCGACGGCACCGCCATGACCTGGCGCGCCTCGACCTCCTCGGGGAAGAGCGCGCCGTCGATGGCGGTGTGGTGGATGTCGGCGTTGAGGACGCTCATGAGGTTGAGGGCCTGGACGACATCGGGGCAGTTCTGGCACGACAGCGAGAAGTAGGTCTCGAAGTGGAGCTCGCCGGGCAGGTCCTCGATCTGGCGGATGGTCTCGGCCGACGCCGTCGACGGGTGGCCGCCCACCTGCAGCAGCGCGAGCACGAGGGAGGTGAACTCGTGACCCATCGGGATGCCGGCGAAGCGGACCGCCACGTCGGTGCCGGCCCGCGTGATCGCGAAGCTGGGTCGGCGGCGGTCGTCGTCGGTGCGCTCGACGGTGATCTTCGGCGACATCGCGGCGATCTCGTCGAGCAGCTCGGCGAGCTCGGCGGACTTGGGTGAGTCGTCGAGGGAGGACTGCAGGACGACCGGTCGGGTCACCTTGGTGAGGTGGGACCTCAGCTGGTCGGCGATCGCTGCGTCGAGCATGGTCGTCCTCCTGGGCTGCAAGACGGTGGGGGGATGGGAGCGGAGCGGGAGACTGGGTCGGGCCGGGGGCGTGCACCCCCGGCCCGACACCCCTGGGGGAGAGGAATCAGATCTTGCCGACGAGGTCGAGCGACGGGGCGAGGGTCGCCTCGCCCTCTTCCCACTTGGCGGGACAGACCTCGCCGGGATGCGAGCGCACGTACTGGGCGGCGTGGACCTTGCGCAGCAGCTCGGCGGCGTTGCGGCCGATGCCCTCGGCGGTGACCTCCATGAACTGGATCACGCCGTCGGGGTCGACGAGGAACGTGCCGCGGTCGGCGAGGCCCTGGCCGGGGCGCAGGACCTGGAAGTTCTCCGACAGCTGCCAGGTGGGGTCGCCGATCATCGGGTAGCGGATCTTGCCGATCGTGTCGGAGGTGTCGTGCCAGGCCTTGTGGGTGAAGTGGGTGTCGGTCGACACGCCGTAGACCTCGACGCCCAGCCGCTGGAACTCGTCGTAGTTGTCGGCCATGTCGCCGAGCTCGGTGGGGCAGACGAAGGTGAAGTCAGCCGGGTAGAAGAACACCACGGACCACTTGCCCTTGAAGTCGGCGTCGCTGACGTCGACGAACTCGCCGTCGTGGAAGGCGGTGGCGGTGAAGGGCAGGACTTCGGTGTTGACGAGGGACATTCGATCTCGACCTCTCGGTATCGCTGGTGGGTGGATGCCACCGATAGGTGACACGCCTCACAATAGCCGTATCCGATAGAGAAGCTCAATCGAAATCGCTGATCGGAGCGATCGAGGCCCTCTATCGACCTCCGTCGCAGGTCAGTCGTCGGTTGCCATGATGACGACCAGCGCGACGTCGTCGTCGGTCGGCCGGCCGTCGAGGCAGCGGCGCAGCAGGCCGTCGGCGAGCTGTTCGACATCGGGAGCGGGAACCGGTCCGTCGGTATCGTCTCCGGTCGTTCGTTGGAGCAGCCCTCCGGCGGCGGCTTCCAGGCGTCGGAGGGATGCGTCGATGGCCTCGCCGCGTCGTTCGACGATGCCGTCGGTGTACATCGCCATCACCGAGCCCGGCGGGAACGGGGCTCGACCCGCTGCCACCGGGCTGCTCGGAACGCCGAGCAGCGGTTGGCGTCCATCGGTGAGGAGTCGGACCTGACCGGCTGGATCGACGATCACCGGGGGGAGGTGGCCCGCCGAGACGTACTCGACGATGTGCGACGCGGTGTCGAAGACGGCAGCGCACGACGTCGCGGTCAGAGCGCTGCCGCTCAACCGGAGCAGGTCGGCGACCTGGGGATAGAGCTCCCCCAGCGGTGTCGAGCTGCGCAGGAGCGATCCGATGATCGCCCGGAGCTCCACCATGTCGGCGACGGCGTTGATGCCGTGGCCTGCGATGTCGCCGACGACGACCGCGAACCGGTGCTCGTCGATGCGGATGCCCTCGAACCAGTCCCCTCCCATGCCCACCTGCTCGGCTGCGGGCAGGTAGCGGTCGGCGATCGCCAGATGTGGCGGCGACGGCATGGGTCTCACGACGCGCTCCTGGAGGCTCACGGCGAGGCGGTGCTCGGCCTCCGCGAGTCGCACGCGCTGGAAGGCCTGGCTGCACAGCTCTCCCAGCGTCCGGAGCTTGGCCCAGATGGTCTCGGAGAGCTCGATCTCGTCCACCCAGCCGACGCCGAGGACCCCGAGCACCGTGCCGTCGGGTCCGTTCAGCGGCAGGTGGGCGGTGCGGGTGATGCCGTGGCGCCGCAGCTCGTCGCGGACGGCGGGCGCATACCGACCGTTCAACGCGTCCACTCCGCTCACGAGCACCGGCTTGTTGGTGCGGAGGCACTCCACCGAAGGTGTCGGGGGATCGAGTTGTGCGCTGGTCGGGACCAACTCCGGTGAGGGTAACGGGTCCGGCCGAAGCGACAGCCCGGTTCCGTGCGTCGTCGCCAATCCGATGTCCGCGACGCTCGCGCCGACCCCGGCCGCAGCGTGGGCCACCACGACGCTGCACAGCTCTGCGGTGTTTCGGACGTTCGCGACCTGCTGTGCGAACTCGGCCAGCGCCTGGTTGCGGGCGACGCTCCCCCGGAGCTGCTCGACGAGATGCGCGCGCCGGAGGGTCTGAGCGGTCATCTCGGCGACCGTGGTGAGGTCGTTGACGCGGTCGTCGTCCAACGTCACCGGATCTGCCCACACGAAGCCGATGGACCCCGTGAGCGATCCGTCGGCCCGCAGTGGCAGCACCACCACCCGAGCGGGATCCTCCGGTTGATCAGGCGTCTCCATGTTGGGGAAGCGATCGTCGCCCCGGAGCCCGACGTGGACCTCCGTCGCTCCCACCGGCCCGGGTGCCAGACGGGTGATCGTCTCGACTGCCTCGGTCACGGTGTCGGCCCCGGTGAGCTCCTCCGCGAGGATCGCGAGCTGTGAGGCGTGCATCGACATGCGATCGGTCAGCTCCGTGCGCTCGAGTGTCTGCTCGGTCAGCTCCTTGACGGTGTCGAGCGTGGCCAACATCCGCTGGTCGATCTCCGGTGCTGTCGTCCACACGATCCCGACCGTCGCGACCACCCCGTCGGCACCGACTTCGAGCGGGAGCAGGGCGCTGGTGGTCGCTCCCGCGGTCAGGACGCGGTTCGAGACGTTCCTCGGGAACGACCCCCGCCACTCCTCCGGGGTGCGCATGATGGCGATCTCGCCCGTTCGAAGCGCGTCGGCGAGCGCCGGGACGTCGCCGATCTCCACGTCCGTGACCCGGTCCAGAACCGGACTTCCAGCTGACGCGTGGCGGATCTGGACACGGTGTCGCTGCGGATCGACCTGTCCGTACAGCGCGATCTCGGCTCCGAGGAGTCCAGGTAGGTGCTTGCTGATCACGTCCGCGACATCGCCGGCCGTCGCAGCGCGGGCGAGGTGCTGTGCAAGTTCGGCAGTTCGTCCGATCAACATGTTGGTCCGGCGCCGGTCCTCGTCGTACCTGGCGCTGCGCAAGCCGGCCGTTCCGGCTGCGGCGACGACGATGGCGCTGATCCAGAGCAGGAACCAGCTCAGGTCGTGCTTGACGGGCCGATCGTCCTGGACGGTGACCTCCAACTTGCTCCCACCGAGGACGATCGTCCGCTTCATCCCTCCGGTCGGCGGTGGATCGCTGGTTGCGATCACTGCTCCGTCCTCGGTGACCGAGAAGTGGACGTCGGGATCGAGATCCCGCGACATCGATCCTCCGAGCTGGTTGGCGGGGCTCACGGACGCGATCACGCCGGAGATCTCCGGAGCGGCGCCGTCCGTCGAAGTGGTGCCTGTCCGGAACACCGGCTTGAGGACGGCGATCCGGGCCGGATCCCGGTCGGTGGCAGATGGGCTCAGGTATGCGATCGTCGGTCGAGTCGAATCCTTCGCCTTCGTGGCAGCGGCAGCGAGGTCAGAACCCGGTGGGAGCGTTGCCCCCGGCTGCAGCAGCGCCGCAGCCTGTGCGTCGTCCTGGTCGAGGACGGCCCCCGACACCGTCCAGCCTCCGGCGCCGTCGGGCGTCAGCCATGCGACGGGGCGTCCAGCGTCGGCGTCGTGGAGATCGGCGGCGAGCCGATCGAGCGCTCCCTGGGTGACGGTGCCGGAGTCGTCGACCAGGGCAGATGATCCGCTGAGCGTCACGATCATGTCGGCGGCCACCCGGCGCGCCGCATCGATGACCTGGTCGGTCGCGGCACGCCGCCGGTCCTCTGCGTCGTTCTCCGTGATCCGCCACACCACGGCCGCAGCGACCGACCCGCACAGGAGCGCGACGAGCATCACCACCCACGTCATGCGGCGCGGGGATGGAGACGGGTCCGCTGACACGGACCGCAGGACGGTTGGTTCGCTCGACACAGCTCGGACACGACGCTAACGGCACCGCCGGTGCAGATGGGCGGCGTGGTGTCCTCGATGCCTCCCGGTCGGTTCGTCGCCACCGGATGCGGCTGGATCGACTCACCCTGGGTGCACGTGTTTGAACCCTTGGTCCCCGTGGGTAGGGGCAGAGATGTGCGCGATGCAACGGTGATCTCGCAGGGTGCAGCCTCCCGGACCTCGGATCGGATCGACGTCGGACACCTCCCCGGCCGGATCGGCCACGACCCCGGCACCAGGAGGTGTCGTCGCAAGGTGCTGACCCCCGCGGACATCTCGGCGATGATCGACGAGTACCAGCGCACCGGCGACCGACGCATCCGCAACCTCGTCGTCGAATCACGCCTCGACGTCGCTGACCACCAGGTGAGTCGCTTCTCGCACTCGGTCGGTGTGTCGGCGGATGACCTCCGCCAGACGGCCCTGCTCGCGATGATCCGAGCGGTCGACCGCTTCGACTCGTCGCTCGGGGTGACGTTCCGAACCTTCGCCTCCCGGACGATCGAAGGTGAGCTCAAGCGGTATCTGAGGGACCGCACCTGGGCGGTTCGGCCGCCGCGCCAGGCCCAGGAGCTGCACCTCCGGGTGCGGCGCTCCTGCGAGGAGCTCGGCCAGCAGCTCGGACGGGCGCCGACGATGCGCGAGATCGCAACGGAGCTCGCGACCGAGGTCGACCGGGTTCGCGATGCGTTGCAGGCCGGTCAGGCCCGGAGCGCCGCCGCGTTCGACGCGTCGGGTGTCGATGGCGAGGAGAGCCCGACGATCGCGAAGGCGCTCGGTCGCTCCGAGGCGGGGTTCGCCCGCATCGAGCAGCAGTCGGTGCTTCGTGGCGCCGTCGGGGCGCTCGACGAACGCCAGCGTCTGGTGCTGCACCTCCGCTACGTCGACGAGCTGACGCAACCGGAGATCGCCGAAGCGGTCGGCCTCTCGCAGTCCTACGTCTCACGACTGCTGCGCGGGAGCCTCGAGCAGCTCCGCGCCGAGCTCGCGGCCTGAGCCTCGATCCGAGCACAGCACGGGTCCGCGCTCGACGAGGTCACTCCTCGAGGGTGGTGGAGCGCATCCGGGCGAAGCTCTGCCGGAGCAGACGTGACACGTGCATCTGCGACAAGCCGACGCGCTCCGCGATCTGGTCCTGGCTGAGCTGCTCGAAGAACCGGAGCCGGACGATCTCACGCTCCCTCGGCGCCAGCGTGGCGAGCAACCGCTCGACGGCGTCGCGGTCCTCGATCGCTGCGGTTCCACCCGGCCGTCCGATCCCGGCGACCCGGTCGGAGGCGAGGTCGTCGTCAGGTCGATCCAGGCTGCCGGTCCGACGCGCCGACACCGCTGCGATCGCACCGAGGACCTCGTCGTGGCTCACGCCCAGGTAGTCCGCGAGCTCGCGCACGGTCGGGGACCGGGCGAGCTGCTGCTGCAGCTCCTCGGACGCGCGTCGCACCGCGACGTGCAGGTCCTTGACCGAGCGTGGAACACGCAGGGACCAGGTCCGGTCCCGGAAGTGGCGCTTGAGCTCGCCGTCGATCGTGCGGCCGGCGAACGTGCTGAACGCGACGCCGCGGTCGGGGTCGAAGCGGTCCACCGCCTTCACCAGGCCGAGGAACGCCACCTGGTGCAGGTCGTCGTCCTCGACGCCCGAGCGGCGGTACCGGGCAGCGAAGTGGTGCGCAAGGCCCAGGTGCTGCTCGACCAGCTCGTTGCGCAGCGCCCGATCCCGCGTCGCGGCGAAGCGTCGGAATCGCTCGTCGTCCTCGCCGCTGCCGCCCGGCTCGTCGGTCACGATCGGATCCGTCGTCGGGACCGGCTCACGCCTCGTCGAGCCGCTTGTGCATCTCGAACGAACCTGTTGCGATCGAATAGCCGTCGATCGTCGCGTCGAGGATCCGCAGGGTGAGCTGATCGGGGACGATCGTCGCGGCGTCACCCGTGCAGCGGCCGGTCACGTGCAACGTGGAGCCGTCGCACCACATCCGGAGGTGGACCTGGCCGTCGATCGAAGCCTCGACGAGGAGCCCGACGAGCTCGTTCACCGCGACGCGCAGGTCCTCGATGTCGTCGATCGTCGGGTCGAGGTCCGCCGCGAGGCTCGCGGCGGCAACCCTGGTGAGCGCGACGTAGCGCAGCGACGCTGGGATCTCGATGCCGACGGCTCCGTCGGGCGCTGCAGGGGACCGGGGATCGGGCGTCGACGACTCCTCGTTCACGGTGCGCTCCCCCCTGGTGGTCGGCGGTGTGCCGACGACGGTCCGGACGCTAGCGGTAGTTGCCGGTGTGCCCGAGCGAGTAGCGACCCGGCTGCGGGAAGACCGCCAGTCCATGGGGACCCTTGCCGACCCGGATCTTCTTGATCATCTGACCGGTCGTTGTGTCGAACACGTAGACGACGTCGTCGTAGCGCCCCGACAGCCACAGCTTGGACCCGTCCGCCGACACGCCGCCCATGTCGGGGGAGCCACCGCCGGGGATGGTCCACGTGCCGACGACCTTCAGGGTCGCGAAGTCGACGACGCTGATGGTCCCGCCCCCGGTGGCGCCCTTGCGGTTCGAGTGGCCGCGGTTGGACACGTAGGCCACCTTGGCGTC
>JAFDWA010000001.1 GCA_018268735.1 Actinomycetota bacterium
TGCTCCCCCGTCCGCGAGGTCGTCACGCGCGACCATCGTGACCACCGCGTGCGCCAGGTCCATCCGGGCGACCGCCTCGGCGACCCGCTCGGGTTCGTCCGGTGCCGGCGTCTCGGGGTGACGGGTGTCGACCAGGCAGAACCCGCAGGCTCGGGTGCATCGCTCGCCGAGCACCATGAAGGTCGCGGTGCCGTCGGACCAGCACTCGCTGAGGTTGGGGCACCCCGCCTCCTCGCAGACGGTGACCAGACCGAGGTCGCGCACGGTCCGCTTGACGTCGAGCACGCCGGCGGTGTGCTGCACACGTGAGCGCATCCAGTCCGGCTTGCGGTCGGTGAGCTCGAGCGCCTCGGTGACACCCGCCTCAGCGAGCCGGCCGCGGAGGCGCACCGAGGTGGTGCCGGGACGCGGCCGCCCCGCGCCGACGGGTTCGTTCGCTCCGGTCATCGGCTCACCCGGACCGAGGCCGCGACTGAACGGCGCCAGATCAGCGTCATCGAGATCACCATCGCCGACGCCACCGTCGCGGGCCCGGCGACGCCACACCACATCGGCCCGGTCGACGACGAGGTCGACGTCGGAGCAGCGAGCACCCCAACGGCGTGCGAACGCGTCTGCCAGCGCGTCGACGGCCTGTCGCACCGTCACGTCGAGGCCCTCCCGGGCGAGCGAGGTCACGCCGAGATCGGTGATCCCGCACGGCACGATTTGGTCGAAGTAGGTCATGTCGGGCGCGACGTTGAGCGCGAGCCCGTGCAAGGTCCTTCCCCGCTCGATGCGCACGCCGATCTGGGCGACCTTCCGGGCGCTCGGGGTGTTCGGCTCGACCCACACCCCCGGGTGGCCGTCGTGTCGACCGGCGCCACCGAGTCCCAGCGACGCGATCGCGTCGATCAGCACGTCTTCGAGGAGTCCGACGTAGTCCCTGGGTCCAGCGGGTGCAGTCGGGCTGCCCCGGACGGCGCGGTCGCTGGAGAGATCGGGCGAGAGCGTCACGATCGGATAGCCGACGAGCTGGCCGGGTCCGTGGTAGGTGACGTCGCCGCCGCGGTCTGCATGGACGAGCTCCGCCCCCACGACGGCGGGGTCGACGAGCACGTGCCGTGGATCCGCGTGGCGCCCCAGCGTGTAGGTGTGCGGGTGCTCGAGGAGCAGCAGGTGATCCGGGCGCTGTTCCGGACGACGGCCCGGTGCGTCGTGCAGCGCACGTTGGAGGGACCAGGCCTCGTGGTACGCGACGGTGCCCAGCCACCGCACGTGCAGCACGTTCATGCGCTCACCCGAGCTCTGCCGCCCAGTCCCGGGTCTCGAGGATCTCCTTGAGCCGGGCCATGAAGGCCGCTGCGTATGCCCCGTCGAAGGCCCGGTGGTCCCAGCTCAACGTCAGGTTGCCGACCGAGTGGATGCCGATCGTCTCGTTGCCGTGGGCATCGGTCACCACGACTGGCTTCCGGCTGATGCCGTCGGTCGAGAGGATCGCCACCTGGGGCTGGCTGATGATCGGGATCACCATCGCCGTGCCATAGCTCCCGGAGTTGGAGATCGTGAACGTGCCGTCCGCGAGCTCGTCGGGCGCGAGCTGCTTGGAACGTGCACGGATCGCCAGGTCGTGGATCTCACGTGCGATCGCACGCAGACGACGTTCGTGGGCGTTGGTGATGACGGGAGCGAGCAGGCCCTGGTAGTCGAGATCGACGGCGATCGCGAGGTGGACCTCGTTGTGGAGCACCAGCGAGCCGTCGGCGACGGAGGCGTTCATGTGGGGGAACTCGTGGAGTGCGTCGACGACCGCACGTGAGATGAACGGGAGGAAGGTGAGCGCGAACCCCTCCTCGTCGTGGAACGACGCACGCTGCACCCGGCGGACCCGCTCGACGGCCTCGTAGTCGACCTCGACCATCGTGATCGCGTGCGGCGACGTCGCCTTCGAGCTCACCATGTGCTCACCGGTGAGCCGGCGGATCTTGTTGAGCGGCTCGACCGTGTCACCGCTGCCGGGCCGCATGGGTGTCCCCGCCGGTGGCGCCGGACGAGTCGGGGGCAGCGACGCTCCCGACGCGACAGGCGGCGCCGGGACCGGAGCCGGGGAGGTCGACGTGCCGTCGACGGCAGCACGAGCGTCGATGACCGCGAGCACGTCGTCGCGCGTGATGCGGCCACCGATCCCGGTGCCGACGATCGTGGCGGCGTCGAGTCCGTGCTCCTCGACGAGTCGGCGGACGAGCGGCGACAGCAGCACGCCGGCATCGCCGGGCGTGGGCGGCGCCGGCGCAGGAGGCGGCGCCGGTGCCGCGGCGACGGCAGGTGCGGGTGCCTGCGGTGCCGCAGGTACGGCAGGTGCGGGTGCAGGTGGCGCAGCGGGAGCGGGTGCCGGGGGTGCAGCGGGTGCCGGAGGCGTCGCCGGTGGCACGGGACCAGGTGGCGCAGCGGCCGGTTGATCTGCAGGTGCGGGTGCCTCCGCCCCAGGCGCCGCCGACGTAGAGGCGGATCCGTCGCCCAGCACCGCCAGAACGGTGCCCACGTCGACCGTGTCACCCTCCTGCACGAGGATCTCGGCGAGCACGCCGCTCGCGGGCGCCGGCACCTCGGTGTCGACCTTGTCGGTCGACACCTCGTAGAGCGGCTCGTCCTCGGTCACCGTGTCCCCGACCGCCTTGAACCAGCGGGTGATCGTCCCCTCGGTGACGCTCTCACCCAGCTGCGGCATCACGATGTCGGCCATGGCCGTCCTTCCGTCGTCTGTCCGGTCCTGTCGTGGAACCTACCCGTGCCTCAGCCGTGCAACGACCGACCGGTCAACGCCAGCACCGATTCACCGAACAGCTCGGTGAGGGTGGGGTGGGGTTGGATGAACGCGGCGACCTCGGCGACGGTCGCCTCCCAGTTCACAGCGAGGTAGCCGCCGGAGAGCTGCTCGGTCGCCCACGGCCCGACCATGTGGACCCCGAGCACCTGACCGGCTGTCCCGTCGGGCCGCTTCTCGGCGATGACCTTCACCAATCCGTCGGTCTCGCCGAGGATCTGCGCCCGGGAGTTGCCGGCGAAGCGGTGCTTCGAGGTCACCACCTCGTGGCCTGCCGCCTTGGCCGCCGCCTCCGACAGGCCGGCGAAGGCGACCTCCGGCTGGCAGTAGATCGCCCACGGCACGCGGCTGTTGTCGACCGGGACGGGCGTCTCGCCGAGGATGTCGTGGATCACGCAGATCGCCTCGGCGAAGCCGACGTGGGCGAGCTGCGGGGTGGCGATGACGTCGCCGATCGCCCACACCGACGGCTCCCCGGTCCGGTAGAAGCCGTCGACGTCGAAGAACCCCCGGTCGGTGACCTTCACCCCGGTCCCGGCAGCGACGACCCCGGCGGTGAACGGCGCACGACCGACCGACACCACGACCAGATCGGTGTCGATCTGCTCGCCGTCGCCGAAGGACACCACGGTCCCACCCTCCGCCGTGGGCACGTGACCGGTGACGGCGACCCCGGTCCGGACGTCGATCCCCTTCTTCTTGAACGCCTGCAGCACCACCCGGGTCACGTCCTCATCGCAGCCGGGCAGGATCTTCGGCAGCGCCTCGAGGACGGTGACCGACGCGCCGAGGTCCGCCAGGGTCGACGCGAACTCGCAGCCGATGGCCCCTCCACCGATCACGACCGCACGGTCCGGGACGCCTGGGATGTGGAAGAACTCATCGGAGGTGACGACCGGGCCGCTCGGCTCGAACCCGGGGATCAACCGCGGCACCGACCCGCTGGCGAGGATCACCGCGTCGCCGGTCAACGTCGCGGACTCGGTGGTGGTGCCGTCCGCCGAACCGCCGACGACGGTGACCGTTCGGTCGGCTCCGAGGGTTGCGGTGCCGTCGAGCACGGTGACCTTGCGGTTCTTGAGCAGGCCGGTGACCCCGGCGGTCAGCTTGTCGACCACTGCCTGCTTGCGGGCGAGCGTCGTCGACCACTCGAGGCCGATCGGCTCGACCTGCACCCCGAAGTCACCGGCGTGCTGCACCGCCCTGACGACCGCTGCCGTCTCCAGGAGCTCCTTCGCAGGGATGCAGCCGCGGTGCAGGCAGGTGCCACCCACCTTGTCCTTCTCGACAAGGGCGATGTCGAGTCCGGCCGATGCGCCGTAGAGGGCGGCGCCGTAGCCGGCCGGCCCGCCGCCGATGATCACGAGGTCGAAGTGCGTCTTGTCCACGCGGCCGAGACTACCGACGTCGCCCAACCGCTCCCGCTCAGATGATCTGGGCTGCCTGCACGGCGAACGCGACGAGGATCGCAAGGCCGCAGATGAGGGCCAGGATGATCAGCCGCCGAGTGCTCACGGTCCCAGAGGTTAGGGCGGCGTGACAGGGTGGGAGCACCCGCACCGCTCTCCGGTCGGGACCCTGCCGCGTCGACGCCGGTATCCTCGGTCGATCCTGCGGGCGACGCCGTCGCCGGCATCGACCAACCAGGAGGAGCGGTGCGGGACGCATTCGGTGAGGTCCAGTCGGTGCTGGTGCTCGGCGGCGGATCCGACATCGGCCGCGCCGTCTGCGTCCGCCTCGCCGCCAGCCGCTGCCGAACGGTGGTGCTCGCCGGCCGACCGGGCGACGACATGGAGCCGGTCGCTGACGCGGCCCGCGCCGCGGGCGCGACGACCGTCGAGATCGTCGAGTGGGAGGCGACCGACGTCGACAGCCACCGCAAGGTGATCGACGACGTGTTCGACCGCTTCGGCGACATCGACCTCGCCTACGTGCCGGCCGGCATCCTCGGCAGCCAGGACGCGTTCGAGTCCGATCCGGCCTTCGCCGCCAAGGCGGTCGACATCAACTTCGGCGGGCTCGTGTCGTCGTGCCTGCTGGTCGCCGAGCGCATGAAGGCCCAGGGCCACGGCACGATCGTGGTGATGTCGTCGGTCGCGGGGCTGCGCGCCCGGAAGGACAACTTCGTCTACGGCTCGACCAAGGCAGGGCTCGACGCCTTCGGCCAGGGCCTCGGCGACGCCCTGCACGGCACCGGCGTCCGCGTCGTGGTCGTTCGTCCGGGCTTCGTCCGCACGAAGATGACCGAGGGGATGGACGCCGCGCCGTTCTCGACGACACCCGAGGAGGTCGCCGGCTACATCGTCGACGGCCTGGCGACCGGACGCGAGGTGGTGTGGGCACCGCCGCTGCTGCAGTACCCGTTCTTCGTGTTCCGGCTCCTTCCCAGGTTCCTCTGGCGCATCGTCGCCGACCGCGCCGCCGGGTAGTCGAGCGCGCATCCGCCGGACGAACCTCGCTCCCACAAGCCCGAGCACCGTCGCGGACCCAGGATGCAGGTGTGTCCCCCCGCTGCCGACCACCTATCGTCACGCCCATGAGCGCACCGCCGACCACGACCGCGTCGACCGCCTCGGTCTCGGCCAGCCGCCTGATCGGTGCCGACGCCCGACGCCTGTTCGATCTCGTCGCGGACCCCACGATGCACCCGGTGATCGACGGCTCCGGCTCGGTGCGCACCGTGAAGGGCGGACGGCGAGAGCTGGGGCTCGGCGACCGCTTCACGGCGAACATGCGCATCGGCGTGCCGTACGTGATCACCAACACGGTGGTCGAGTACGAGGAGGGCCGACGCATCGCGTGGGCGCACGCGGGAGGCTGGCGCTGGCGTTGGGAGTTCGAGCCGCAGGAGCCGATCGGAAGCGGGTCGACCGAGCCGGTCACCCGGGTCACCGAGACCTACGACTGGTCCACCTCACGTGTCGGCGCCTATCCCGGTTGGTTCGGCCGGCCGGAGAAGAACCGGGCAGCGATGGAACGCTCGCTCAACCGTCTCGCTGCGTACGTCGCGCACACATCTGCGCCGCTCTGAACGCCCAGGCCGGTGACCGCCGCTCCCACCTCTGGACGCTCCTCCCCTGGCCCCCCGGCCCGCCCCGGTCCGCCGCCGGCGGTCGCCGCGTTCGACTTCGATGGCACGATCACGACGCGCGACACCCTCGTCCCGTTCCTCGCCAGGGTTGCAGGGGCGCAGCAGTTCGTGTCGGCGAACGGCCGCCTGGCGATGGCCACCGTGCGGGGCAGGATCGCGCTCCGCGATCGCGACCGCGTCAAGGAGCACATGCTGGAGATGCTCCTCGCCCACCGCTCCGAGGACGAGCTGCGCTCCCTCGGGGAGCGATACGCGCAGGAGTTGCTCGCACGAGGCCGTCTCCGCGAGGACGTCGTCGCCCGCGTGCAGGACCACGTCGCGGCTGGGCACCGAACGGTGATCGTGTCGGCGTCGCTCGTGTACTACCTCGAGCCGATCGCGCGTGAGCTGTCGATCGAGGACGTCATCTGCGTGGAACCCGAGGTCGTCGACGGCGAGCTCACCGGTCGCCTGGCGAAGCCGAACGTCCGTGGCAGCGAGAAGGCCGTGCGACTGCGCGAGTGGTTGGGGGCTCCACCCGACGGTCCCCTCGACGTGCGGCTCCACGCGTACGGCAACAGCTCCGGTGACCACGAGCTGCTCGCCGCGTCCGACGTCGCGTGGTGGCTCGGGCGACCGGCGCGGCTGCCGTCAGGGGCCCGGGTGTTCACCCCGGACGCACCGTTGGACTGACCCGGAGAGATCGGGACGCGACGAGGCCCCCGCACGCCGGGGGCCTCGTCGCGTCCCGATCGGACTCGTCCTCAGATCGATCCTGCACCCGTCGACGCGGGAGCGGGTGTCACTTGGGCTGCATCCTCATGCCCGAGTCGATGCGCACCGACTCGCCGTTGATGTAGCTGTTGCGCAGCAGCTCCAGCGCGAGCGACGCGTACTCCGACGCCTTGCCGAGCCGCTTCGGGAACAGCGTGCCGACGCGGAGGCGCTCCTTGAACTGCTCGGACGCCTCACCCGTGCCGTAGATCGGCGTGTCGATGAGCCCGGGGATGATCGTGTTGCAGCGAATCCCCACCGCTGCGAGGTCACGCGCGATCGTGATCGTCATCCCGACGACGCCGGCCTTCGATGCGGTGTAGGACACCTGGCCGATCTGGCCCTCCAGTGCTGCGACCGACGCCGTGTTGACGATCGCGCCACGCTCGCCGTCCTCGTTCGGCTCGTTCTGCGACATCGCCGTCGCAGCGAGTCGACAGACGTTGAAGGTGCCGATCAGGTTGATCTCGACGACCGTGCGGAACACCTCGAGGTCGTGGGCGGACTCGTAGGTGCCGTCCTTGCCGATCGTGCGCGTCGCCCAACCTCTGCCCGCCGAGTTGATGACCGAACGCAGCGGCCCCATCTCCTTCGCGGCCTCGATCGCGGCGATCACCTGCTCGGTGTTCGTGACGTCGCACTCGACGAAGCGCCCACTGCCGACGTCGGACAGCAGCGCCTCGGCCTTGTCGGCCTGGTGGCCGAGATCCACGATGACGACCTTCGATCCGGCGGCCGACAGGGCCCGGACCGTGGCTTCACCGAGACCCGATGCGCCACCGGTGACGAGTGCAGATGCTCCGTTGAGTTCCAACATGGGCCGCACTGTATTGACCGGCCGGTCAAGCACGCCACCCCGGGCTTCCATGGCTGGTGGTGCCACATGCGACACCACCAGCCGTGGAAACCCGGGGAGCGGGTCCGCGAGACTCCGGGCACAGTGCTGGACACCGAGGGTGTCCGGGAGGACGACATGGTCACGACGCCAGATCGCGCGGTCATGCGATGGCTGTTCACCTTCTCCGGGGTGGTGGCCCTGCTCATCGTGTTCGGCGGGTTCGTCCGACTCACGAGGTCGGGTCTCTCGATCGTGCAGTGGGACCCCGTGACCGGTGTGGTGCCCCCGATCGGACACCGTGCATGGACCGAGGCGTTCGCCGCGTACCGGCGGAGCCCCGAGTTCATCAAGGTGAACGCCTCGATGACCCTGGGCGAGTTCCAGCGGATCTACACGATCGAGTGGGTCCACCGGCTGATCGCACGGCTCGCCGGGTTCGCCTTCGCCGTGCCGTTCTTCGTGTTCCTGGCCAGGAAGCGGATCCCTCGGCGGGATCTGGCTCCCTACCTCGTCATGGGATCGCTGTTCGTCCTGCAGGCCGTCGCCGGTTGGTTGATGGTCGCGAGCGGCCTGAAGGATCGGCCGTCGGTCAGCCACATCAACTTGAGCGTCCACCTGCTGCTGGCCTTCACGCTGCTCGGCGTCGCCGCGTGGACCGCCCTCGGACACCGGTGCTGGCCCGACCTGCCCAGGCGACGTGCGCCCTGGTCGGCCGCGTCGAAGCTCGCCGCCGCGTTCATCGCGGCGCTCCTCGTCCAGATCGCCTACGGCGGCCTCACCGCCGGACTCAAGGCAGGCCACGTCTCGGACACCTGGCCGAAGATGCTCGGTGCGTTCGTCCCGGACACGGCGTTCGAGTCGATCTCCGGCCTCGTCGAGTCGCCGATCACCGTGATGTTCGTCCACCGCTGGTTCGCGTTCCTGGTCGCGACGCTCGCCGTCGCGGTCGCCGTCGTCGTCCTGCGCCAGCCGACGTCGACCGAAGCGCGCCGAGGGGTCATCGTGCTCGTGGCGCTCGTGGGCGCTCAGATCGTCCTCGGCATCGCGACGGTGCTCACATCGGTCGACGAGCTGCTGGCCCTCGGCCACCAGGCCAACGCGATCGGCCTGTTCGGCGTCGGGGTGTTCGTCGCGCACCGCGTGCGGGCGCTCGACAGCGCACGACTCGTCGACGACGCCACCGAGGCCTGGGACAGCAAGGCGTCCCAGGAGGCGTTCATGGCCACCCGGCTCCACGAGGCGCTCGACGCTGTGGGACTCGGGAACCCGACCCGGATCACCGAGACCGAGACGGTGAACTTCCAGCGGTTCAAGTAGCGGGCGTATCTTCCATCAGTTCACCTCACCCGCTCACGGAGGCACCGATGGACACGCAGGTCGACGAGATCGCCGACGGCATCTACCGGATCTCGACCTTCGTCGAGCTCGCCGGGCTGCGGTTCAACCAGTACCTCGTCGATGCCGAGGAGCCGCTGCTGTTCCACACGGGCCAACGTGGGCTCTTCCCGCTCGTAGCGGAGGCGGTCGGTCGGGTCCGTCCTGTCGAGTCGCTCAGATGGATCAGCTGGGGCCACCTCGAATCCGACGAGAGCGGTGCGATGAACGAGTGGTTGGGTGTCGCGCCCGCCGCCGAGATCGCTGTCGGGTTCCTTGCGGGCATCCTGTCGGTGAACGACCTCGCCGACCGCCCACCCCGCCTGCTGGGCGACGACGAGGTGATCGACCTGGGCGGCAAGCGGATCCGGTACCTGCCGACACCTCACGTCCCACACGGGTGGGACGCCGGGGTGATGTTCGAGGAGACGACCGGCACGCTGCTGTGCGGCGACCTGTTCACCCAGCAAGGCGACGGTCCAGCCATTTCGGACGGCGATCTGATCGGTCCGGCGATGGCGGCCGAGGACGCGTTCGGAGCCACGGCGCTCACGCCGCTGACGGCACCGACGATCGCCGGTCTCGCTGCGCTCGAACCCAGCGTTCTCGCCCTGATGCATGGTCCCGCGTGGAGTGGTGACGGACGTTCCGCTCTCGCCGACCTCGCAGGGTCGTACGCCGAGCGGCTGGCTGCTGCGCTCAACGGCCAGGGAAGCTGACCGCGACGTCGAGGCCCAGGAACCGGCCGTACTCACCCGCAGCCCGCTCGACGCCGCTGCGTCGAGCAGCGTTCAGCTCCTCGAACGGCGACACCGACACTTCCAGCCGGGTCTTCTTGACCGCCCGCTTCCACGTGCCGACGACCACGCCGTCCTCGACGACGGTCGGCCGGAAGATCCCGTTGCCACCAGGGATCACCAGCTGCAGCTGTTCGGGGCTCATCATCGTCGAGCGATCGCCGTAGCCGAGCACGTACTCGTCGAACCCCGACAGGAGCAGCACCTCGCGGCCTCGCTCCGGCGGGTCGATCGCTGTGCCGTCGAGCGTGTCCGCGACCGACGTGCTCAGCAGCATCTCGCCGTGCTCGGTGTCGACCGGGGTGAGCCGTCCGCCGGCGAGCTCGATCGCTCGGCGGACGTCAGCCGCGGGCAGCGCGGTCCAGCGGCCGAGCTCCTTGCGGCTCGCCGGGCCGTGGCTGTCGAAGTACCGCACCGCGAGCTCAGCCAGGGCGTCGTCGCGCGTGGGGTCCTCGGGCGCTGCGACCCATCGTCCCAGGGCGACGAACGTCTGCTCGCCGTCGACCTGCGGACCGATGCAGGTCGCACCGTGCTGCGCCGCGAACCAGAGGAGGTGATAGCTGTGCTTCGGATCCTTCAGCACACCGGTCGACTCGAGGATCCGGGTGCACTCGGCACGCGTCACCGGCTCGCCGCCAGCGAGCGCGTCGCGCAGCACGCTGACCGCTGCCACTGCATCCTGCTCGCTCAACCCGAGGCGCTCGCGTCGCCGCTCGACGCCCTTGAACGCCGTCGTGCGTCCGAGCTCCAGCATCCAACCGGCGTCGATCGCCGGGACGAAGTGGATGGTTCCGCGCATCGGCCACGTCCGCAGGACCTGTCGTTGCACCGTCGCGTCGTGCACGTCGGCGGCGTCGAGCGTGCTCGATCGGGAGCCGATCGACCACTCGCCGCTCCAGAGCTCCTGGGACTGCAACGCCCCGAGGTGGGTGGCCACCGCCTCCGCCGATGCGGCTGGTCGCGGGGAGAGCCACTGGTTGCGCAGCCGCAGGCGCCGGATGTCACGTGTGCTCAACATCGGACGCCCTCCGCCCTTGACAGCTGGTTCACGGCAGGTCCGTTCCAGGGCCCTGCCACCCCCCGAACACTGCCACCACGAAGCGCTGCGGACCCCACCTCCCCGAGCAGACCTACGTCGACACCGCCGCCTTCATCAACGGCCGACGCCGCCGCGACCTCAACCACCACAGCCCCACCGACCTCGACGCTGCCCTCACGGGAGGACATCATCGGCCTTGAGCTGGATCGTGCACTTGTCGGGGAGGCGCTCGGCTCGGGACTCGTCCCCGCCTGGCAGCAGCCAGTTCTCTCCTACCGCTCCGGGCTCGCCCCCGGCGAGACTCCAGGGTTGCGACACGCGTCGGTGATCAAGTTGTTGGCCGACCGTGTGGACACCGCTCGCGGGCGCTGGTGGATGCCAGGGACTGAACTCGGTCACAAAGTAGCTACAATGTATCTGTGAAAGTAGCTACACATCGTGACGAGGTCGGCGTGCGCGACCTCAAGAACAACCTGAGCCGATACCTCGACCGCGTGCAGCAGGGCGAGGAGATCATCGTCACCGAGCACGGGAAGCCCGTTGCTCGGCTATCAGCCGTTGACGAAGCGACCGATCGGCTCGCGGCGCTCGTTGCGTCAGGCGCAGTCCGCCCACCGACGACCCGGCAACGCCAGCGCCCCGCCCGGCGTATCAAGGCGAAGGGCTCTGTGAGCGACCTCGTCGCGGAACAGCGGCGGTGATCACCTACGTCGACACTTCCTCGCTGCTGAAGCTCCTCATCGACGAGGACGGCTCTGAGCGAGCTGAGCTGATCTGGGACAGCGCCGACGTGTTGGCATCGGTTGCGCTGGTGGTGGTCGAGGGGCGAGCCGCACTCGCAGCAGCCCACCGCGGCGGGCGCCTCGACGCCCGCCAGCATCGAAGGGCCCGCCAAGCGTTCGAGGCGCTCGTTGAGGCGCTCTCGATCGTGGAGGTCACCGAGGCGCTCATCGTGGACGCGGCAGATCTCGCGGAGGCCGAGGCGCTCCGTGGCCACGACGCGGTCCACCTGGCCGCTGCGGTCACGGTTGGGGCGACGGTGTTCACGAGCGCCGACAGCGAGCTGTGCGCGGCGGCGCAGCGGCGCGGTCTGCACGTCGCGAACCCGCTGAGCGAGTAGCCGGCATCACGACCCGCTCGGTGGCGGACCCCAGCCGCCGCCACCGGGGGTGAGCATCCGCACCACATCGCCCGACTTGAGCCGGAGCGTGCACTTGTCCGGCAGGCTCTTTTCCAGCCGCTCAAGGCCGCCCGGCAGCAGCCAGTTCTCCCCTACCGCCCCCGGCTCACCACCCGCAAGGCCCCAGGGCTGCGACACCCGCCGCTCAGTGATGAGAGACACCGTGCAGTCCTCGAGCACCTGAAGGTCGCGCTCGATCCCCTCGCCGCCAGGAGCGAGGCCCGCTCCACCTGATCCTCGCCGGAGCCGGTACCTCAGCCCGCGCATCAGGTACGTCCGATCCAGCACCTCGATGGGGGAATTCCGGCTGTTGGTCACACCACCGGACACTCTGCACTCTGGTCACCGATCGAGATCGACGACTTGAACGCGCTGCGCCACGGATGCAAGGCGTCTCAGGTCGTCGGTGTCGCACGTGGCGATGACCGCCCCTCCGCGCAGGTCCGCGTCGGCCACGAGGAAGGCATCGATCGCCATCTCCGACCCAGCGCCGACCGTTCCGAGCAACTGCCCGGCTCGCACGCCCACGCGGCTGTCGACAGGGTGGACCTCGACCCGCTCACGTCGCAGACCGGCGAACACGCCGGCATCAGCCGGTCGACCGCGGACCACCTCGGCGAGGACGGCCGCGACCGTTGCGATCGGCAGGTCCCGCGATCGCATCTCCGCCACGAGCGCTCGGACCCGATCCCGGCGGAGGTCCGGCCCGTGGGCGACCGATGAGATGGCCTCGCTGTCGAGCAGGAGCACTCAACCGGCCTTCGCTGGCCGGTCACCTGGGGATGCCCAGTCGTCCACGATGCGCGCGGCCCACTCGAGCGTCTCCGGGTCGACCGGGCCATGCTCGGCTTCGAGCTCGGCGAGCCACTCGTCGACAGCTCGGAGGTGTCGGAGCCGGGACAGATAGGAACCGACCGCTTGGTCGACCGTCGACGACAGACTCCGCGCATCGACGAGCGAGCGGAGCTCTTCGAGTTGCTCGGTGTCGAGCGTGAGGGTCACCTTCTCCTTCGGCATGGCCGTATGGTAGTACGTTCACACGTCTACTGCGCCGCAACCAGGGCACCAGCGCTGATCTGCCGGTCTCAGACGAACAGCTCGACCGCTACATCCAGAAGCCGGTAGGTGCTCTGGGCACGTCGGTCCCGGGTGGCGAGCGGGAGGCCCGCCGACCGCGCCGCCAGGGCGACCAACCCGTCGTAGGTGGCGCCGCCAGCAACACCTGCGGCAGCGAGGACGGCGGGCGCGGACCGGACCGACCTGCTGTCGAGGAGCGCCGCCGACTCGAATCGCTCCCGCAGCAGCCGGACCGCGTCCGCCGGGGCGACGCGTGCGTCGCCCGGCAGCCGGGTGAGGACCGCGTACGTCTCGTGGAGGGCATGCCCGGCGAGCGCAGCCGCCCGATCGCCGAGCGCCGCACTGACCGATCGGTGAGCGACATGCGACGTCACGAGCAACGGGACGGCCGCGCTGGCGTCAAGCACCAACTCGGTCATCGTCGGCCGGCGTCGACCAGCGCCAGCACGTCGTCATCAGTGACCGGCGTCTCCGCGACGGCCACGAGCCGACCGTCGCGCTCCTCGAGGCGGGCGGTACGGCTCACTGGGGTGACGTGCAGCCCATCCCCGTACTCGCTGACATCGACCTTCGTCCCCGGGGTGAGCCGCAACCGGTCCCGCAAGGCCTTGGGGACGACGATCCGGCCGACCTCGTCGACGGTGGCTTCCATGGGAACACTCTACCAGTTCGTTCCCAGTTGACGCTCCGGACGGCGGTGCCCCGGTGACCTCCCGCCGAGCCTCCCGCTGGCTATCCCGTTGACCACCCGGCGGCCAACCGGACACCCCCGGTGCAAGTGTGTGGCGAATCAGTGGGCCGGCAACGGGAGGTCTGCGTTCGGACTGCCGTCGCCGACATCCGGGGCTGGAGGGACGGGCCGCTCCTACGCGCTGGAGGGCCGGCGGGTGAGGAGCTCTGGTACGCGGCTGATGCTCGTAGCCCACGTAGCAGCCTCGGCGGAGATCCAGCCAGTCACGTCGATGCAGTGGTCGTGGAGGTCAGCCAGCGTGAGCTGGGTGTCCTTGAACGGCTCCTTGAAGATCTTCTCGTGGTGACCGATCCGGTTGCGGAGGCTCTGCACGGTGCGCAGCCCGCGGTTCGTCCTGCGCTGGTGGCCCGGACCTGCCGGGAAGGCGTGCTGCAAGGCCGGAAGCCAAAGCGTGTCGTGGTAGAGGAGGCGCTGTCCAGCAACCGTCGACCGGCCACCGCGGTCGAGCAGGGCTACCCACACCCCGAAGCTCATCTCGCTGACCACCTTGCCCGGCGTGGGCGTAGCGCCAGCGGGGAGCCCACGGGCAGCGCGGCGCTTCGCTTCGCGGATCGCCTTCAGCGACCGGTCGTCCAAGATGCTCTGGTCGTCGTACCAGGTCGGTCCGTAGGCATCGCTGAGGCGATCGTGCATCGCGTTGCGCATGGCCACCTCGGTGACGACGATGACCACCCAGAACGCGGCCGACACCCCGATGTTCCACTCGTACAGCTCAACGGCTGCCGAAGCATCCCCATCGCAAGCGTCCAGGTAGGGTCGCAGGCGAGCTGCCGACAGCACCGCCTCGAGGGCAGGGAGTCCCCTGTTGCCTGGCTGGCTCGGCGACATCCCTGCTATGCTGTCAGAGAACTCCCCGAGGCCCCTGCCGCAAGGTACGCCTCGGGGTTCGACGTTTTCCGCCACGGCCCGCGTCTGGTCAGGGAGCGCTGATGCAACCCTCCGAGCCTGCCTAGATGTGGAGGTGACCGCGGGTGCGCCGAAAGCGCTTTCGGCCTTCTCCGGCCTGGGCGGCCTGGACCTCGGCTTGGAGGCCGCTGGGTTCGAGATCCTCGGCTGCATCGAGCAAGACGCGGTCGCTCGCCGATCACTCAAGCGCAATCGCGACGGTTGGACCGTCCTCGATCCCCCGGCCATCGAGCAAGTTGCCCAGGCGCTGACGCCCACTGACCTACAACTCGAACCCCGCGACCTAACGCTCCTGTGCGGCGCGCCGCCGTGCCAGCCGTACTCCAAGGCAGCGATGTGGAACGACCAGGCGTGGAGTGGCTTCGCTGACGAGCGAGCGAAGCCGCTGCTGTCGTTCCTCCGACTTGCAGAGACGTTCCTGCCGAGGGTGGTTCAGATCGAGCACGAAGACGTTGTCGTGATGGTTCTCGTAGACGATCTTGATGTGAGTTCCCATGTCGCTACCCAGGCTGCCGTGAGACCGAAGGGATGGGACTAGGTAGTGGGTGCGGTGCGACCTCTCGCCCGGAAACAGGACAGCGCCCACCTCGCCGACCATCTCGCCTATGCGCGGCTTGGTCTCGCCATCGATCACCCACTCGGCTGAGTTCGCCTTGCGAAAGTCCACCCTCCCGCTGAAGATCCGAGCCGCCTGCCGGTGCCCTTCCGCAAGAGAGCCGATCACCGCCGGGAGATCGTCCATCTCGAACTCCTGAGACTCGCGTACCAAGTCGTTGCGGCCAGCGAGATCGATGAGCATCGCGCGGGCGGCAACCAAGTGGAGCTGAGCAGGCGGGTCAGCCGGGTCGCCAACGCGCAATGGTTCAACTATCCACTTGACCGTGGCAACGGTCTCGAGTAGCGGGCGGCCAAGCATCGGCAGCGTCACAGTGAGTTCCGAACCACCTTCTGCCACGAGCGTGGAGAACGACCGGAGGATCCGTCCTGCATGGACCATGAGCATCCGAAGTGCATGCGTCGGCAGAGGTCAGGTCAACGGGAACGGATGCTCACGAGGTAGGTCCTTCAGGTAGATCTCAGCGAACGTCTCATCAGGTGGATGGGAGTTCTCCAAGTCGAAGTAGGCCTGCACCGCTTCGCTGAGAACGGCAGCTACCTCGGCCCGTCGACTCCCCTGGAGCCACTCCATGGCGGCCGTCCAGCGCGGCTCAGCGGCGAGGGCCGCCCGCCGGAGTGCGGCAATGTCTCCCGCGTCACTCACTCACAGCTCCATCGAGTCTCTCCGCCTGGTGTTGACCCCAGCCTCCACCGCCCGGGGTGAGCATGCGCAATACGTCACCTGCCTCGAGCCGGAGTGTGCACTTATCGGGGAGCTGCTCGGCTCGGGCCTCGTCTCCACCCGGCAGCAGCCAGTTCTCGCCGACGGCCGCGGGCTCGCCGCCGGCAAGGCCCCAGGGTTGGCTCACCCGGCGCTCGGTGATCAGGCTGACCGTAACGTCCTCCAGCATCTGGAGGTCTCGCTCGATCCCCTCGCCGCCGGACGCAGCACCCACGCCGCCACTCCCCTCGCGGAGCCGGTAGCGCAGCACCCGTAACGGGAAGGCCCGCTCCAGCGCCTCAATCGGAGTGTTTTTCGTATTTGTCAACTCATTACTCTTTGACTACCTATGGCGACGCGACCCCGAGCGGCTCTGTATGCACGCCAGTCGATCACACGTGAGGGCTCCGCGTCCTTGGACGTGCAGATCGAGGCCTGCCGTGAGGCAGCGAAGCGGCTGAAGGTCGATGTGGTGGCCGAGCTGGTCGAACCACCGTCGACTTCCGGGTACCAGAACCGGGGCCGGAGCCGCCCGAAGTTCGGGGAGCTTCTGGAGCTGATCCGCAAGGGCGAGGTCGACTGCGTGATCGCCTTCAAGACCGACCGCCTCTCCCGTGGTGGCGGGCCGGGCTGGGCTCCGCTGGTCGACGCGTTCGAGGCCGCGGGGCGTGATCCGGATCGTGCGGTGGCCACGGCGGACGGGTGGGTGAGCGAGTTCGAGATCGGTATCCGCTCGGCGATGGATCGGGAGGAGTCGAAGAAGACCTCCGATCGGATGCTCGCCGTGCGCGCCCGAGAGGCACGCGAGGGCAAGCCTCGGATCGCCGGTCGCCGGGCCTACGGCTGGAACTACGAGATGACCGAGCTGATCCCCGAGGAGGTCGCCCGCATCCACGAAGCCGCCGAGCGGGTGCTGACCGGCGAGTCGGTGTGGAGCATCTGCACCGACTGGAACACCCAGGGCGTGCCCACGGTGACCGGTCGGCCGTGGACGGTCACCACGATCATGTCGATCCTCACCTCCGGGCGGATTGCCGGGCTGCGCGAGCACAAGGGCGTGGTGGTCGCCAAGGGCCAGTGGGAACCGATCATCACCGAGGAGCAACACGAGGAACTCGTCCTCGCGTTGGCACCGAAGCGCACGAAGCCTCGTAAGGGCCGCACCTACCCGCTGACGAGCCTGATGCGCTGCGGCCTCTGCGGTGGCCGGATGCGGTCGCTTCAGCGTGAGGGTGGGCGACGCACCTACGCCTGCCGGAAAGGTCCCGGCCTCGACGGCTGCGGCCGGGTCAGCATCCGCGCTCCTCAGCTCGAGGAGTACGTGCGGGACCTGATCTGCGGGATGCTCGCCGACCCCGTCACCCGCGAGGCGATGGCTCGCCTCGACCCCGGCAACAACGAGGAGGGAGACGGCTCGTTGCTCGAAGCGCTGCGGGAGATCGATGAGCGCCGCCAGCGACTGATCGACCTTTACACCGACGGCGACATCGACCGGGCCAGCTTCCGCACCCGCAAGGACCGTCTCGACGACGAAGCCCGCGAGGTCGAAGCGCAGATCGCCAACCGCACCGGCACCCGAGTCCTCGCCGAGGTCCCCGGCACCTACGACGAGCTCGTCGCCGCCTGGGAGGAACGAGGCATCGACTTCCAACGACGGCTGATCGAAGCGCTGCTGCATCCGATCATCGTGAACCCGGCCAGGAGCCGGAAACGGGCCTTCGACCCGGGTCGCCTGGAGGTCGTGCCGAAGGCGTAGAGCCCCAATACCGCCATCCGGGGCAACGAGGTCAACCTGCGCGAGCATGCGGACATGTCATTCTGGTCTGACCGCCGGCTGCTGGAGGGCGGGGGAGATGCCGAGGATCTGCTCAATAAGGTGGCGCGAATCACCACGTGGAGCACCGAGTGTCAGTTCGTGTGGCGAGGGCATCCGGACCAGGAATGGCCGCTCCATTCAGCCCTGTTCGGCCGTGTGCAGCATGCCGGCGGGGCCCCGCCCAACGAGGACGAGCTTCGTGCGGTGGAACAGGACCTGATCGCAAGCGCCAGCGCCAGACGAATGGGGGGCGACGCAACGACTCCCGACCTACAGCGCTTGGCAGTTCTCCAGCACCACGGAACGGCAACGCGCCTCCTGGACGTGACAACTGATCCGATGATCGCCCTCTGGTTCGCGTGCGAGGACCGGCAGTACTGGGACCGACCAGGGGTGTTGTTCGCCGTCGAAGTGTCGAACGCACAGCATCTCGACTGGACGCACGAGGACACCATCAGCACGACGGTGGACAGCCTCGAAGCTGACCAGTTGGCCGTCTACTGGCCCGAACCGCTTGACGCCCGGATACAGGTGCAGCGCGGAGCCTTCGTGTTCGGGAGAGTTCCTGACGATGGTGGCACTCGAACAGCCACATCCATGCCGATCAGGCTTCCCGATTGGACCGCTGTTCAGCGTCGAGCCGTCTTCGGTGTCCGCGGACGAGGCCGACCGACGATCCCATCGATCCTGGCGGTCCGGATCCCGAAGCACACGAAGCAGCGACTCCTCGCTCTGTTGGAGCGGTCGTACGGCTACACCGAGGAGACCATCTACCCGGACATCGACGGCTTCTCCCGAGCGAACGGACGCCTGTCGCCCTTGTAGCCAGGCGTGCCAGCCGATCGCTCAGGCTGATCGCTGGATGGCGACTTCGTCGGCGGGTCGACCCGACTGGCAGCGGAGAGCAGCGACGACAACGGTCAGCACGTCCGCGGAGGTGAGCGACGAGCTGAGACCAGCGGCACGCCGAATCACCCTTGCCTGCTCGACCTCTGGGCGAAGGTTCTCAGCCCGCTCCTCGAAGTCGAGAACAAACTGGGCCTTGTCGGTCCGCGGGTCAGGACGACCACTCACAGCCCGAGGCCTCCACGGTCATGCGCGGTCTGCTTGGCGGTGCTGACCGCAAGGGCTCGGCGAAGATCCTCGGTGGGTCGGGCTGCTGGTTCCTGGGTGGCGACGGCGTAGACGTGGTTGCGTTCCCGCCCTCGGGTGATCGACGTGTAGCCGGCTTCCTTGTGAAGGGTGTCGTCGCCGAGCACGAGGGCGACGTCACAGGTCATGCCCTGGCTCTTGTGGATGGTCATGGCGTAGCCGTGGGTGAGGTGCCCGGCAGCGACGTACTCCGCGGGGACGGCGAGGCGGTCGCCGTCGCTGGTCTCGACGTGCACCGTCTCGGCGTCAGCTCCGGTGACGGTGCCGATCGTGCCGTTGACGATGCCGACCTTGCGGTCGTTCCGCAGCGCCAGCACGCGATCGCCGACACGAAGCTGGAGATCATCGGAGGCGAGGACGACGGAACCGAGGCGATCATTGGCGATGAGGTGAAGCCGGGCGCGTTGGTTGAGATCCGCGACGTCGCTTCGGTGCAACGCCAGCATCACGGCATCGCGGCCGGTGGTGTGGCTGAGGTACCAGTCCTCGGCCATCCGGCCATGAACGCGATCGGCGTTGTCGCCGATGGTCAGCGAGCCGCTCTGCTCCATGCGCTTGAGCGCTCGGTCGATGTGGCCGTCGCGCAGCGCGCTGGCGGTGGCTTGTTGGGCTCGGTCGGTGAGCCGCCGGTTCTCGGTCAGCTCCGCATGACCGAGCCGCCGGGCCAGAGAGGCGAACAGGCCTCCGGCTTCGATCTCGGCGAGCTGCTTCGGATCACCGACCAGCACGAGCTTCGCCCCGACCCGGGTGGTGTGCTCGATGAGGCGGTGAAGCTGGCGGGTGCCCACCATCCCGGCCTCATCGAGGACCAACACGTCGGTCCGGTAGAGCCGGTCGCGTCCGGCGTCGAGATTCTGGAGCAGCAGGGCGATGGTCTGGCTCGGGATGCCCGATCCGGCCTGGAGCTCCCGGGCTGCCTTGGCGGCGAGGGCAGCGCCGCGGACACGGAGGCCGGTGCGATGCCATGCCTCTCGGGCGGCATCGAGGGCGAAGGTCTTGCCCGTTCCGGCTTGACCGACGATCACCGCCACCGGTGCGTCGGTGGCGGTGACGCGCTTGACCGCCATGGCCTGCTCGGCGCTGATCGAGGGCCGGGTGCGCCACGCCGACGCCAGGTCCCGTGTATCGACCGGAACGGTGGTCGGGCCCCTCGTGGCCCGTCGGAGAGCGTCGGCTTCCAGGGCGAGCATCTCCGGCGTCGTCCAACACCCGGCCGCTACCTCCACCACCGAGTCGCTCGCCAGGTAGCCATCGACGCGCTCACGGATGCTGTCCCAGGCGAGGCCCTGGGTCGCCGCCTCCGCTACGGCCCGGAAGACCTGGCGGCGGTCGAACGTGGCGTCCTGCTCGGTCAACAACCGCCCGAGCTGCCCATCGGTCAAAGTCTCCTGGACGGGTGCTGCGGTGGGGACCTTGCCGATGAACCCGACCTCTGATGCCCGTCGTGTCCATGCCCTCCGCAGCGTGTCCTCATCGACCGGCTCGGGCTTCGCCGGGCGGCTGTCGAGCGTGGCTGCCTGCGCGCCCCGAGCGGAGTGGGCACCGTGTTCGGCCATCGCTGCTTCGATCTCGATACGCCGGCGGCTGAACGCCCGCCGAAGCTGCCGGGATATCCCGACGACCTCCCCCACCCCCGGAGCCGACGGCTCGAACCGAACCCCGAGCCGTTCGGTCAGTTCCCGGCGGAGGACCGACTGGTAGACGAACCCGGCGGTCTTGCCGTGCTGGTAGATCGCCGACGTATGCAGAGCGCTCCACCGGCCATCAGGGCCGAGGGTCATGTTCGCCGTGACCAGATGCGTGTGCAGGTTCGGGTCCGCCTCCCGACTCGTCCGATGCCGGAACGCCGCCGACACCAACCCGCCACCCCGGAGACGAGTGGCACCGCCTCGGCCCCGGCGGACCACGCACGCCTCGTCCTCCAGATACAGGACCGCCGCAGCCACCGCCGAGTCGTGAGCAGCGACCACCTCGGCAGCCAGGCGCTCGTCGCCGAGGCCCCACAGCAACGACACCGACTTCGGAGCCGACAGCGTTGTTGGCGATCAGCGAAAACCGGGTTTCAGGATCAACGAAAACTGGGTTCTCGGGGTGAGGTGCTCCTCCAGTCGGTGAGGCTAGCGGCGCCCCCGTTCGTTGGGGTCGGTCGCTGCGATCGTGAGGGCCTGGTGCTCGCGTAGACGCCAGGAGGGGCCCTTGATGTTGAACACGACGGCGTCGTGCATGAGCCGGTCCAGGATTGCTGCGGCGACGACGGTGTCGCCGAAGATCTCGCCCCAGTCCGGGAGCCCCCGGTTCGTGGTGATGATCGTGGAGCGCTGCTTCTCGTAGCGCAGGTTCACAACCTGGTAGAACGCGGACGCTGCGGCGCGGTCCATCGGTAGGAGGCCGACGTCGTCGATGACGAGGACCGACGGGGCGGTGTAGGTCTTGAGCTTCGACGCGAGGTTGCCTTCCCGGGCGGCTTGGTTGATGTTCGCGACCATCTCCTCAGCGTTGGTGAAGTAGCCGCGGAACCCTGCCTCGACCGCCAACGTGGCGAGCGCGACCGCGAGGTGGGTCTTGCCGCATCCGGGTTGACCGAGGAAGAGGACCGGGCGGCCGGTGTCCATGAACCGCAGTGTCGCGAGGTCATCGACCAACCGGCGGTCGACGGTGGGTTGGAACTCGAAGTCGAACTCGCTGATGGTCTTGCGGAACGGGAACCGGGCGTAGCGCAGCCGGGCCGACAGGCGCCGGTTGCGGGTGGCGTCGGCCTGCTCCGCGACGATCCGGCCGAGGAACTCGACATGGGACCAGTCCTCGGTCCGGGCGGTCTCGGCGAGGGTCGCGAAGCACTCGGCTGCCCGGTCCAGTTGGAGGTAGCCGAGGTCGTCCTTGATCTGCTCGTAGACGCCCGCGCCGGTCACGACTGGCCTCCTTCGTAGAGGGTGAGGTCCGGTGCAGCGATGTCGTAGTCGCCGTCGCCGAGCTCGATCCGCCCTGTCGGCGGAACTGGCTGTTCTTCGACGGGTTCGACGACTCGGAGGTGACGCTTCTGGTTCGACGCCAACGCTGATGCTTCCGCTGCTGCCCGGTGGGTGGGGTCCCACACATCAGCATCGGTGGCACTCAGGCGGTGACGGGCAACCTCTACGCCTGCCCAGCGGACGGTCAACTCGGTCGAGTCGACCGGCACCCGCACCTCGACGAGCTGACCCAGGCAGTCGGGTGGGACCGAGTAGCGCACCGCGTCCCAGGTGATGAACGGCAACACCCGATGCACTCGACGGGACTCGACGTAGTCGGTGTCGAACCGCCGAGCAGGCAACGCCTTGAGGAACTCCCGCTCTGCGGCGAACCGCTCCGCCGGGGTCACCCCGGTGCTGCGATGCACCCGGGCGTGCACGCGTTGGTCGACCCACAGCTGCCCACGATCGTTGAGCTCCGCAATCGAGTCGGGCACACCGGTGACGACGAGCTCCTCGAGGAACGACTCCTTCAAGTCACGGAACGGCCGCTCGACCTTGCCCTTGCGTTTCGCGTCGCCGGCCTGGCACGCCTTGATCTCGACACCGTGATGGCGGGCGAACTCAAGGGTCTCCGGGCCCAGCAGGAACCGTCGCCCCTGGGACTGGCCGAGGGCGCCCATCCGGTCGGTCCGGGCGACCTTCGGGACACCGCCAGCCGCGTCGAAGAACCGGGCGACACCCTCGAAGGTGTGCTCACGGTCGACCGACGTCGTGAACCACCACAGCCGCCAGCGTGACCAGCACAGGATCATCCCGAAGCACCACAACACCGGCCCGAGCCCGACCGACTCCGCCCACGTCGAGCAGTCCGAGAAGTCGAACTGGGCCTCCTCCCCCGGCGGCGTCTCGATCGGCACCGACGCCCCATCCGAACGCCGGAACCTC
>JAFDWA010000200.1 GCA_018268735.1 Actinomycetota bacterium
GACCACCGGCTGGGCGGGTGGCGAGACCTACCGGCGCGTCGGCGAGGTCCGGACCGTCATCACGACCACCCTCGAGGTGCGCGCGGACGATCCGGCAGTTCGTGTGACGACCGCATGGGACCAGCGCTCACAGGACCACCGACTGCGGGTCCACCTCCCCCTGCCGTCGCCGGCCGATCACAGCGACGCCGAAGATGCCTACGCCGTGGTCCGACGGCCGCTGTGGATCGAGGGCGGGCCGAACGAGTGGGGCGTCCCCACGTTCCCGTCTCGGCGGTTCGTGCGCGCCGGCGGGTTGACCCTCACCCACGAGGGCCTGTGCGAGTACGAGCTCGTGGACCTCTCCGCACCGGACGGCACACCGCTGGAAGCCGGGACCGACGAGCTCCCCTACGGGGTGGCGCCCCCTGACGGCACCACCGCGTCGACGCTCGCGGTCACCCTCTCCCGCTCGACCGGTTGGCTCTCACGTGGCCCGATGCCGTCACGTCCGCAACCCGCCGGCCCCTTCGACCGCCTCGACGGTGCGCAGATGATCGGGCCGCTGCAGCTGCGCTACGCGCTGCAGCTCGACACCACGCCGGGCGCCCTCGATCCCCACGTGCTCGCGGACCACGTCTGGAACCCGTTGATCCCGGTCGTCGCCGCAGGCGACGGGGATCTCGGCGACCGCGGCACGATGCTCGAGATCACCGGCCTGGAGCCCGTTGCGGACGGTCGGGCTCCACACGTGCCGATCACGCTCGACGCGCTGATGCGCGACGAGGACGGACGGCTCGTCGTGCGTGTCCACTCGACCGGCGACGAGCCGGCCGAGCTCGCGATCCCGGGTCGCTCCGGCTCGCTCGTCGACCTGCGCGGCGAGGTGCTGGACGCGTTCGACGGCAGGACCGAGGTGGCACCGCACCGGATCGTCACCGTCGTCTTGGACTGAGCTGCCTTGGACTGAGCTGCCCTGGACCGAGCTGCCCTGGACCGAGCTGCCCCAGCGGCTCGATGGGACATCGATGGGACAGACTGTGCACATGTCGACCGACGCGGCCCCGACCGACGCGACCCTGACCGCTGAGGAGGCCGACGGGCTCCTCGCATCGACGGTCCTGACCGACGACGGCCGCCAGGATCCCTATTCCTCCTACGCTCGGCTGCGCGCCGGGGGCGGACGGTGGGCCACCGCCTTCGGCGATCTCGGACTTGCCGGGTACCACGACTGCATGGAGGTGCTCCGCCACCCTCGCCTCGGCCGACCCGAGCCGGACATGGAGCTCCCCGCGGGGATGAGCGGGCGAGCTCGCGAGGTGGACGGGGACCGCGCCGCCTCGATGCTGTTCCTCAACCCACCGGACCACACTCGCATCCGCGGCCTGGTCAGCCGTGCGTTCACCCCCAAGCGGGTCGAGGCGCTGCGACCGCAGATCGCGGCCCTGCTGGAGCCGGTGCTGGAACGGTTCGCGGAGGAGGGCGGCGGCGACGTGATGGCCGAGCTCGCGATGCCCTTCCCGGTCGCGGTGATCAGCGAGCTGCTCGGGGTGCCCAAGGACGGCAACGAGCACGTGCAGCCACTCGTCCGCGACGTCACCGCGTTCATCGACGCAGCAGCCGACGACGCCGCGCTCCTCAGGGCGGAACGCTCCGGAGAGCAGCTGCTCGCCTACTTCAGCGACCTCATCGAGGCGAAGCGAGCCCACCCCGACGACCGACTGCTCAGCGCGTTGATCGAGGTCGAGGAGGCCGGCGACCGGCTCAACCACGAAGAGCTCCTGTCGAACACGCTGCTGCTCTACGCGGCCGGATTCGAGACGACGTCCAACCTGATCGGCAACGGACTGCGCCTGCTCATGGTCAACCCCGACGAGATGGCGCGCCTGCGGGCGGATCGCTCGCTGCTGCCGTCGGCGATCTGGGAGATCCTCCGAGCGGACTCGCCGGTGCAGCTCAACAACCGAGTGGCGCTCGAGGACGTCGAGCTGTTCGGACGGACCTGGCCACGGGGAGCGTCCTTCATCGTGCTGCAGGGCTCGGGCAACCACGACGAGCGGGTCTACCCGGACCCGTCACGCTACGACGTCGGTCGGTTCACCTCGCCCGACGCCCCACCGCCGCTCAGCTTCGGATGGGGCGCGCACCACTGCCTCGGCGCCCACCTCGCACGCGCCGAGGGGGAGATCGCGTTCGGAGCGATGCTCGACGCGTTCGCGTCGATCGAGCTCGACGTCGACGCGCTGGTCGACGGCCGCCCCCACTACCGGCCGAGCTTCACCCTGCGCGGGCTCGACTCGCTGCCCGTCGTCGTCGGACCGGTCTAGGGACCGGGAGCCGGCGCTGCGGGCGCTGCGGGTGCTGCGAGCAGGGCATCGCCGGAGCGCCCGGATCCACGCCAGGACGGGTCGAGCCCGGCAGCGGTCAACGTCACCTCGTCGAGACCGTGACCCAGGTGCCGATCCCCCGCGTCGCCGGCGTCGCCGGCATCATCGACATCATCGACCTGCCACAGCAACGCCGGCCGGGCCCCGTGCCAGCGGACCGCAAAGCCGACCTTCCCCCATGGGGAGGCCATGCCGTGGGCCTCCACGCTCTGGCCGTACCAGGACGGATCGACCCCGGAGGCCAACGCCAGCACGGCTGCACCACCAGATGCGACGTCGACACGAGCGAACACGTCCAAGAGGGCGTTGGTGCGCGCCGCGAGCTCCGCAGCATCGAAGCCGAGCACCCCGGCCGGGATCGTCCCCGCACCCCTCCCGCTGCGCTCGAGGTCCGAGCGCCCTCGCGTGGCGACACCGGCCCAGCACGCCCGCACCGCGGCTGCAGCCGCCGGGCCCGCCCCCTCGGCGACCACCCGCCGTGCAACCAGGGCGGCCTCGAGCGTCGACGAGCCCGTCGCTCCGGGCTCGTGTGCGACAGCGTGCCCTCCTGCCCCGTGCGGCGTGAGGGCGACGGCGCCCGCCGCTGCGGCGGCATCGTCGGCGACGCCGGGTTGGCCGATCGCGAGCAGGGGCGCGACGAGCATCCGCAACGCACGGGCCGCTGAGGGAGCAAGCCCGTCGGGGACGCCACGACCCTTCCGGATCCGCCGCACCGCGACCGCTGCCGGGGCGAGGAGGTCCGCCACGAGGTCAGACTCCGGATCGAGGTGTCGACAGAGCGCCCCACCGACGGCGTGCAGCAGCGCGACCGTGCCGTCGCTGCGGTCGCCGAGGCGGACCTCGCCACCGAGGCGCTGCGCCTGGGCCAGTCCACGTGCGATCGGTGCGAGCCCGTCGGCGGCGCCGAGCCGTGCCATCGCCTCGGCGACCTCCGCTGCCCGCAAGGCGGCTGCAGGTCCCGCCGGTGTCGTTCGACGTCGATCGAGGCACGCTCCCACCTCGTCGGGACCCACCAGGCGCAGCATCGCCGCCGCCCAGCGCAACCCGTCCTCCCATCCCGGCTCCGGCACGACGATGCGCAGGTCGCCACCTGCGTGGGTCGACCAGCCGCGCGCGACCGCTTCGGCACTCGGGGCGTCCCACGGCGAGGTGGCCGGACCCCCTTCGCCGTCGCCGACCGGCAGCAGGACCCTCGAGATCGCGGTGTGCGTCAGCGGCACGACGAACGCCGCCTCGAGGTCGCCATCGACATCAGCGACGTCGAGGGGGCCGGCCGCGTCCCCACCCGATGCGAGGAGGTCGGCGACCTCGCCTCGTCGGCCGCTCACCACCCGGGGCGCCTCACGCGCCAGCAGGATCGCATCGCGCCCGTCGACCACGACGTCGGCACCCGACGAACGCACGCTGCGCACCGATCCCACGCCGTCGAGCAGCACCGGACGCACCGCGAACGCCAACGCGACCGGCACCGCGGTGCGGTTCTCCACCTCGACGACGACCGCCGGCCCACGCCGGGCGCCGGCAGCGGTCTGCACGCCGTAGACACGCGCCAACACGTCGCCGCCGGGCACCCGCAGCGCCGTCTCGACCACAGGTGACCCGTCGAGTGCCCGTTGGCGCACCGCGGTCTCACGCGCAGGGTGGTGCCAGCGGTCCTCGGCCCCGATCCACCACTCCAGGCACCAGGTCGCGTCGGCCAACTGCACCGCACCGGCCTCGTCGACGTACGCGAGGATCCCGGCGTCGACGGTCCCGACCGGCAGGTAGCTCCGCTCGGGCACGGCCGAACCACGGATCGACGCCCGGTGCAACGCCCGGGGCTGCAACGGGCGGGCCGGTGACTGAAGTCGGATCGAGACGTGGACGTCGTCGGGGTTCGCCATGGTGAGGTGCAAGGTTAGGGTGTTCCCCAGCC
>JAFDWA010000201.1 GCA_018268735.1 Actinomycetota bacterium
CGCGGAGCTCGCCGACGGCTGGCTGCCGATCCTGTTCCACCCGCAGAAGGCCGCGGACGTGTGGGGAGCGGACCTCGACGCCGGTCTGGCGAAGCGGGCACCCGAGCTCGGACCTCTCGACGTGATCGCCGGAGGGCTGCTCGCGCTCGGCCCCGAGAGCGAGGTCGCCGGCTTCCGTGACTTCACCCGCGCGATGGTGGCCCTGTACGTCGGTGGCATGGGCGCGCGGGAGCGGAACTTCTACAACCAGCTCTTCCAGCGCTACGGCTACGAAGCCGAGGCCCGCCAGATCCAGGACCTGTACCTGGACGGCAAGAAGGCCGAGGCCGCTGCAGCAGTCCCGGCGGCGTTCCTGGAGGAGACGTCGCTGTGCGGCGACGAGGCCTACCTGAAGGATCGCATCGAGCAGTTCAAGGCTGCCGGGGTCACGGTGCTCAACGTGACGCCGATCGCCTCCGACCTCGAAGCGCAGCAGCGCCTCGTCGCCACGGTCAAGGAGCTAGCCGGCTGAGGATCGCCTCGGCCTCCTCGACCATCGACGTGACGATCTCGCCGGCGGGCACCAGCTCGTCGATCGCACCGACGGCCTGACCGGCAGGCATGAACTCCCGCTCCGGGTCGACGCCCTCGGTGTGCTCGTCGCCGCCGAGGTGGTTCGCGCCCTGCTCCATCGAGCGGATCACCTGCATCGGGAACGGCTCCGGGACCCCGCCTGCGTCCTCGAACTCCTGGGCGTAGGTCGTTCGCAGGACACGACACGTCTTGCCCGTGTAGGCGCGGGTGACCATCGTCGAGTCCTCTGCAGACGCGAGGATCCGGTCCTTGTAGCCGGTGACGGCCTGCGCCTCGGGCGTGGCGATGAAGCGGGTGCCGACCCACACGCCCTCCGCGCCGAGCGCGAGCGCGGCGAGGAGCCCCCGACCGTCGAAGATGCCGCCGGCTGCAACCACCGGCACCCGGTCCCCGACGGCGTCGACCACCTGCGGGACGAGCGCCATCGTGGCGATCTGGCCGGTGTGGCCGCCCGCTTCGGTGCCCTGGGCGACGACGAGGTCGCAACCCGCGTCGACGGCTCTCACCGCGTGCGCGACCTTGCCGCACATGCTGGCGACCACGATCCCGAGCTCGTGGCAGAGGTCGATGACCTCCGCCGGGACGCCGAGGCCCGCGACGAACACCGAACCGCCTCCGTCGCTGATGGCGCGGACCTTCGCCGCCATGTCCTGAGGAGCAGCGGTCAGCAGATCGACGCCGAAGGGCTTGGCGGTCGCTGCGGCGACCGCCGCGATCTCGGCCTCCATCTGCTCGGCCGCCATCGTCGACGCGCCGAGGCAGCCGAGGCCACCCGCCTCCGACACCGCGGCCGCGAGCCGTGCGTAGGACACGCCGCCCATCCCGGCGAGCATGACAGGGTGCTCGATTCCCAGCAGGTCGGTGAGTCGGGTGCGCATGGGCAGCGATCGTAGGCCCGTCGCGGTCCGATGAGCTCGGAGCCGGTGGTGAGGGACCGTTCGGCTCCAGCGGATCAGCCCAGGTAGGCGCCTGGGCCGCTCAACGCGCCGCGGTGCCAGCGCGACGGGGTGAGCGCGATGCCCCGCGGGGAGTCCTCGAACAGCCACCGGGCGAAGTTCCGTCGCGTCCACGGGGTTGCACCGGCGACCCTGATCGCAGCGCGTGCGCCCTTGCGGTGTCGGAGTGCCCGAACCAGCAACGTCGACATGCGGTGATCGGCCACGAGCTCCTGGCGCAGCGTCGTCGCGTAGCACCGTGCGGGATCGCCGCCGACCGCGTGGTCGCGGATGGACTCCGCGGCGCGGACGCCGGTGAGCAGCGCCTGGCCGATGCCCTCGCCGGACATGACGTCGCAGGCCGCGACTGCGTCACCGACGAACAGCGTCCGGTCCGTCGCCGGCAGCGCCCGATCGACTCGTGCAGGGATCGGCCACGCGCGGTGCGGTCCTTCGGGGGTCGCGTCCGGGCCGAGGACCCGGCGGATGTGGGGACGCTGCAGCAGGTCCTTCCAGATGGGGCCCATCTCGCCGACGGCGACCTTGCCGCCCCGCTGGATGCCGAAGCCGATGTTCGCCCGCCCGCCGGCGAGCGGGAACGACCAGAAGTACCCGGGCAGGAGGTCGGCCTCGAACATGACGTGGAGCGCGTGACCGGCCTCGTCGGCGACGCCGCTCACGTACTGGCGGAACGCGTGCCACTCGCCGCGGTAGCCAGGCTCGGACACGCCGAGCGCCCGTCGAAGCGGCGACCACATGCCGTCGGCGCCGATGGCCCAGCGGGCGCGAACGCGACGGTTGGCGTCGCTCGAAGCGTGCTCACCGTCGTCGTGGCGGTCGACGACGGTGAGCGTGACGCCGTCGGCGTCCTCGACCGCATCGAGCAGCTCGACCCCCTCGAGCACCGTCGCACCCTCCTTGCGGGCGAGGTCCACGAGCGCAGCATCGAGCTCGAGCCGGGTGGTGACCGACGCGAAGCGGCCCGATCGAGGGTCCGGAAGGGGGAGGTGGATCCGGTGGCCGCTCGGCGAGGTGACATGGCACTCGTCGACGTCGAGCCAGGATCCGAGCGTCGACGGATCGAGGCCGAGCTCCTCGAGGTGGCGCAGCGCAAGTGCCGTGAGCCCGTCGCCGCAGGTCTTGTCGCGGGGGAACGTCGCCTTGTCGAGGACCGTGACGTCGATGCCCGCTCGGGCGAGCGTGATGGCAGCGGCCGTCCCGGCCGGGCCGGCACCGAGCACGACGACGTCGAGGGTGTCCACCGACGCAGGCTAGGTGATCACGTGAGAGCGCCCGCAGCTCACGGTCGGGTGGCAGGCGACACCGTCTTGCGGGGGTCCCGCTCGACGACCGGGTCGAGGATCTCGTCGACGGCAGCGACGAGATCCTCGTCGAGGGCGATCTCCGTCGCCTGCACCGTCTCGGTGAGCTGCTCCGGTCGGGATGCCCCGACGATCGCCGCGCCCACCGCCGGGTTGCGCAGCACCCAGGCCACCGCGTACTGCGCCATGGTGATCCCCGACGACTCGACGAGGGGCACGACCCGCGCGATCGCCTCGAGGACCTCGTCTCGCAGGAAGCGCTGCACGAAGTGCGCGCCGCCGTGCTCGTCGGTCGCCCGGGAGCCCTCGGGCACCGGCTCGCCCGGGCGGTACTTCCCGGACAGCACGCCCTGGGCGATCGGCGACCAGACGATCTGGCCGAGTCCCGCAGTCGTGCTCGCCGGGACGACCTCGGCGTCGATCACACGCCACAGCAGGGAGTACTGCGGTTGGTTCGAGATGAGCGGCACGCGCAGCTCGCGGGCGAGCGCTGCGGCAGCGGTGATCTGGCCGGCGTCCCACTCCGACACGCCGACGTAGAGCACCTTGCCGGAGCGCACGAGGTCCGCGAAGGCCAGCATCGTCTCCTCGAGCGGCGTCTCGTGGTCGTAGCGGTGCGCCTGGTAGAGGTCGATGTGGTCGGTCCCGAGGCGCCGCAGGGAGCCCTCGCAGCTCTCCTGGATGTGCTTGCGCGAGAGCCCACGATCGTTCGCTCCGGCCCCCGTCGGCCAGTAGACCTTCGTGCAGATCTCGATGCCCTCACGTCGCACCTCGGCCAGCGCACGTCCCATCACCGCCTCGGCCCGCGTGGCCGCGTACACGTCGGCGGTGTCGAAGGTGGTGATGCCCCGGTCGAGCGCCTCGTGCACCGACGCGATCGCGGTGTCGTCGTCGACCTGGGAGCCGTGGGTGATCCAGTTGCCGTAGGCGATGGCGCTGACCTTGAACCCGGACCGGCCGAGGTAGCGGTGCTGCATGTCGAGGTCTCCTGGTTCAGCGGCGTCAGGCGAGATCGAGGATCTCGTCGTAGCCGAGTTGGATGGACTCGATGAACGCGTCGGTGTCGGGCACCGCGACCGGGTCCACGTTGATGCCGATGTTGAGGTCGTTCTGGTAGCTCAGCAGGGTCACGTTGCACGCGGCACCGGCCAACGGGCCGAACGGCAGGACCGAGTCGACGCGCACTCCCTGGAAGTACAGCGGGATCGGCGAGCCGGGGACGTTCGATGCCTGGAAGTCGAGGCCCTTCATCATCGAGCCGAAGATCTGCGTGACGACCGTCGTGGGGAGGCGGTTCAGGATGTTCGCGACCGGGTCGACGAGGTGGTTCGCGGGTTCGGCGCGAGCGTTCAGCATCCTGCGGCGAACCGTTCGCATCAGCTCGATCGGATCCTCGGCGTGGACGGGGATCTCGAAGCGTGCGGGGACGAA
>JAFDWA010000202.1 GCA_018268735.1 Actinomycetota bacterium
CGAACCTGCAGTTCCTCGACGTCGAGCACCCCGCCCGGGTGATCGTGGTCACCTCCTCGGTCGCCGAGGAGGGCAAGTCCACGACGACCGCCAACCTCGCGCTGGTCCTCGCCGCGGCCGGGCGCCGGGTGCTCGTCATCGAGGCCGACCTGCACCGTCCCCGCGTCGCCGAGGTCTTCCAGATCGAGCGAGCCGTCGGGCTGACCGACGTGCTCGTCGGCCGTGTCCGCTTCGAGGACGTGGTGCAGCCGTGGAGCGACGGGCTCGACGTGCTGCCCTGCGGACACCTGCCACCGAACCCGTCGGAGTTGGTGGGTGGTGAGGCCATGGCGAAGCTGATCGACCGCCTCCGCCCCGACTACGACCAGATCGTGATCGACACGCCACCGCTGCTGCCGTTGACCGATGCTGCAGTCATCGCACCCCACGTCGACGGCGTCGTGCTCGTGGTCCGGTACGGCAAGACCACTCGCCACCAGCTCACGCGATCGCTGCGGGCGCTCGCTGCGGTCGGCGCCCGGGTGCTCGGCACCGCGGTGACGATGACGCCGTCGAAGGCAGCCGAGGGCTACGGGAGCTACCAGTACGAGCCGACACGGCCGGTCGAGGACCTCCCTCCCCGGTTGACGCCGGCCTGGGTGAGCTCGACCGCGAGGCCGAGCGACCTGCCCGTGCTACCCACCGCCCCAGGGGGTCGGGGCAGCACCACCGCCAAGAAGCGGGATCAGCGCAGCGACGTCAAGGCGCGGCCCTCCCCAGCACCTGAGCGATCGAAGCGCTGATCTGATCGGCGCACCGTCGGAACGCACCGATGTCGCCACCCATCGGATCCTTGATCAGGTCCTCGTGAGCGGTCACGGGCTGCAACCGTCGGCGGCCGCGGGCGGCATGACCCAGCAACGAGGCTCCCGACGCGGTGGCGCTCGGCTCGAGTCCGTCCCGGCCCGCCGCACACAACCGCCCCAGCTCGGGCAGCGTGAAGGTTCGACGCACGGCGCTGGGCGCCCGTTCGACGACCCACGAGCGGTGTGACCGGCCGGCGGTGACGATCAGGTCCGCATGTTCGAGGTGCTCGACGGTGACCTGGCGAGACGACGTCGGGGGGACGGAGATGCCACGCTCGGCGAGGACCTCCCTGACCAGCTCGTGCACCTGGGACCCGGTCCGCACGTGCGTGCCCGCTGATCCCACGAGCCAGGTGGTGCTCGACGGAAGGCATCGGAGCTGCGCGGCGAAGAGGTGCTCGGCCATCGGAGACCGGCACATGTTGGCCGTGCACACGAACAGGACCTTGAGCTCGCCCCCGTCGGCGTCCGGGGTGGGCTGATCGAGCTCGAGGGTGCTGCTCATGTCGGAACCCCACCGGCGGTCCACCGCGATGCGCCGTGTCGTCGACCCGAGCACTCACCCCGTCGTGAGCGCCCCGCAGCCAGGTCCGACACGAGGTCGCAGTAGCCTGCGGCGACGTCGTCCCAGCGGTAGCGCTCGGTGGCTCGATCACGCACCTCTCGCCCGAGCCGGCGGGCCGCGGCGGGGTCCTCCTCGGCGACGGTCACCGCTTCGGCGACGTCCTCGGCCTCGGTGAAGTAGACGGCTCCGTCGCCGATCATCTCGTGGTTGAACACGACGTCGTAGGCGCTGACGGCGACGCCGGCGCCCATCGCCCGAAGCAGCGACGGATTGGTACCCCCCACGGAGTGCCCGTGGAGGTAGAGGCGCGCATTGGCGTACAGCTGATCGAGCAGGTCCTGGTCCCACACGGCGCCGACCAGCCGGATCCGAGGGTCGCCGTCCGCAGCACGGCGCACCCGGGCCGTGTACTCGTCGCTGTCGGGGGCGCTGCCCACGACCACGAGCGGGAGCCGAGCCATGCTCGACCGGTAGCCCTCGACGATCGTCTCGACGTGGTTCTCCGGTTCGAAGCGCGACACCACCAGGTGGTAGCCGTCGGACTCGAGTCCGAGGCGCTCGATCAAGTCGGCCGTGACGCCCTCCAGAACGGGCGCGCCGTAGGGCACGAACCGCGTGGTCGCTCCGAACTCCTCGTCGTAGTAGTCCGCGATGCCGTGGGCGTCGGCGATCAGGGCATCGGCCCAGCGAACCGCCAGCGCCTCGGCCATCCGGTAGTACCGACGACCCGAGCCGCTCCACTTCGATCGTCGCCATTCGAGGCCGTCGACGTGGACCGCGGAGCGGAGGCCCCGGGCGCGCAGGGCCGGGAGGAACACCGCGTTCGCCGAGTTGAACACGATCACCGCGTCGACCCGACGACGGGTGACGAGGTGGAGCACCGACAGCGCCGTGTGGGACAGCGTCTCGAGCGCACGGGAGCGCAACGCGGGCAGGGTGACCAGGCGCATCCCCTCGTGGCGGCGAGGGGCGACGACCTCGTCCTCGGTCGAGCGCCGGTACACCGTCACGTCGACACCAGCGCGGACGAGGCGGCGACCGATCTCCTCGATCGCGGTCTCGAAGCCGCCGTAGCGTGCTGGAACACCGCGCGTGCCGACCATGGCGACGCTCAGCGCCCGCCTCTCCCCTCGAACACCCATCCGTCCCACGCTATCGGCCCCACGGCGACGGCCGACGAGGCCGCAGGAACCGCAGGGATCGCACGGCGTCGCCCTCCTCGATCGCAGCACCGACCGTCCCCACTCCCGTCCCCTGCTCGCGCAGCCCGCCGAGGACCTCGTCGATGAGCTTCGGGCGGTCGCATCGGACCTCGGGCTCGCCGGTGACGCCGTCGAGCGTGTCGAGCAGGCCGTCGTGCGCGAGCAGGATCGAGCCCGGCTGGGCACCCGAGCGCGCCTTGTCGATCCGCTGCGCGTGGGTGACGTCCTTCCAGTCCCAGGTGGTGGCCGACCACAGCACCGGGGTGAGACCGCTCTGTCGAACCGCGACGAACGCACGCGCGGTCAGGGCTCCGTAGGGCGGCCGGTACCACCGGATCGTCTGTCCGCTGATCGCTGCGAGCTCGTCGGCCGCTCGGCTGAGACCCAGCGTCGCGTCGCGCCTGGACAGCTCGGTGATGCGCCGGTGGTCAGGACCGTGCAGCGAGATCTCGTGGCCGGCCTCCGCCACTGTCCGCAGGAGGTCGGGATCGCGACGCACCTTGCTCATGAGCACGAAGAACGTCGCCGACACCCCGTGCTCGGCGAGGACCGCGAGGAGGTCCGGGGTGATCCGCTCATCGGGGCCGTCGTCGAAGCTGAGCGCGACGCGGGTGGAAGCGGTGGCGACGATCGTCCCGAACGGAAGGCGGAGCTGGCGTCGAGATCTCAACGTGCGTACTCCTGGTACACCGCTCCGAACGCGCCCGCGACCATCCCGGCGCCGCGGGCCGCTGCCCGCAGGCCCCGGGCCTGGTGCTCCGGGGAGCGGAGGACGGTTCCAGCAGCGCTTCGCAGCAGCCCGCCGACGACCCGGGCCGCGCCGCCGGCCGCGCAACGGATCCGAGTCCCGATGCCCGGGGCGAGCACCTGCTCCACCAGCGCGCCGGTGTTGCCGTGGCTCCACGAGCGGCGCAGCACCCAGCGCCGGTCGAGGCGGTCGGCGGCGACCTTGTCGACGATCCGAGCCTCGTCGCACCACACGATCCGCGCCCCCGAGGCCGTGAGCTGCCGGGTCAGCAGCGTGTCCTCCCCTCCGCTGGTGCCGAACCGGGGGTCGAACCGGAGGCCGAGGCGACGCAGGGCGTCGAGGTCGAGCAGCAGGTTCCCTGCCGGCGCCGCCTCCACCTCGGTCCCGCTCGGCATCGAGCGTCGCCGGAAGAACCGACCGGCCACGATCCACGCATCCGGCTCCCGCTCGTACTCCTCCAGGACACGTCCCGCCACGCCCGCCGCGCCGCTTCGGACCTGGGCCTCCACCAGCTCTCGCAGCCACCCTTGCGAGGGTCGACCGTCGTCGTCGATGAAGGCGAGCAGTCGTCGGTCCGCCGACGCCGAGAGCGCCCGGTTGCGCGCCGCGCTGAGCCCCGGCACCGGTTCGTGCACGTAGCGCACCCGATCGCTCCGGCCGACCTCCTCCATGGCGCACGCCGCCCCGCCGGCCGGGTCGTTGTCCACGACGAGGACCTCGGCGCTCGTCCCGGGCAGGGCCGACTCGGTCTCGTCGAGTTGGTCGAGGAGCGCCGGAACCAGCTCGACCAGGTGGGCGTTGCGTCGGAACGTCGGCACCGCGACGGTCACGGTGAGCACGCCGTCAGCGCCCCGATCCGCCCCGGCGAGGTCGTCGTCGGCCATGGCCCGAGGATACGGG
>JAFDWA010000203.1 GCA_018268735.1 Actinomycetota bacterium
ATCGACGTCCAGACCCGAGGCTCACCGAGGAGCGCGCATGATCATCGACGGCTTCGCCCACCAGCTCCCCGACATCGACCCGGAGGAGACCGAGGAGTGGCTCGAGTCGCTCGACGCCGTGGTCGACCAGCGGGGTGAGGCACGTGCGAGGTACCTGATGGCCCGGTTGATGGAGCGGGCACGGGAGCGAGCGGTCGGCACCCCAGCGTCGGTCAGCACGCCCTACGTGAACACGATCCCGGTGGATCGCGAACCCTGGTTCCCCGGCGACGAGGACCTCGAGCGCAGCATCCGGCGCTTCATCCGCTGGAACGCTGCTGCGATGGTCGTGCGGGCCAACAAGCACGCCGACGCGATCGGCGGCCACCTGTCGACGTTCGCAAGCTCCGCGGCACTCTACGAAGTGGGCTTCAACCACTTCTTCCGTGGCCACGGCAACGAGCTCGGCCAGGGCGCCGAACCCGGCGACCACATCTACGTGCAGGGCCACGCGTCGCCGGGCATCTACGCCCGAGCGTTCGTCGAGGGCCGGCTCACCGAGGACGACCTCGACCGGTTCCGCTTCGAGGTGGACCTTCCCGGCAGGGTCGGGCGAGGGCTGCCCTCCTACCCGCATCCCCGGCTGATGGGCGACTTCTGGGAGTACCCCACGGTGTCGATGGGGCTCGGCCCGATCCTGTCGATCTACCAGGCCCGCTTCAACAAGTACCTGCAGAACCGTCGCATCGACGATACCGCCGAGAGCCGTGTCTGGTGCTTTGTCGGAGACGGCGAGGTCGACGAGCCCGAGACGCTCGGAGCCATCTCCCTCGCTGCCCGGGAGCGGCTCGACAACCTCACGTGGGTGCTCAACTGCAACCTGCAGCGGCTCGACGGACCGGTCCGGGGCAACGGGAAGATCATCCAGGAGCTCGAGGCGATCTTCCGCGGCAGCGGTTGGAACGTGATCAAGGTCGTGTGGGGTCGCCGGTGGGACGAGCTGCTCGAGCGCGACGTCGACGGCGTGCTGCTCAACAAGATGAACTCGACGGTCGACGGGGAGTTCCAGCGCTACGCGATCGAGTCGGGCGCGTACATCCGGGAGCACTTCTTCGGCCCCGACCCCCGCCTGCGACGCATGGTCGAGCACCTGTCCGACGAGGACCTCGAGAAGCTGCCACGCGGCGGCCACGACTATCGCAAGATCTATGCCGCGTACACGTCGGCGGTGCGCACCGAGGGCGTCCCGACGGTCATCCTCGCGAAGACGATCAAGGGCTGGACCCTCGGTCCGGGCGTCGAGGCACGCAACGCGACCCACCAGATCAAGAAGATGTCGGCCGAGCAGCTCGTCGGGCTGCGGGAGCGGCTGTTCCTCACCGAGGAGATCCCCGACGAGGCGCTGGCCGACGGGATCCCGCCCTACATCCGTCCCGCCGACGGCTCCGACGAGATGGAGTACCTGCAGGTCCGACGCCGGGTGCTCGGCGGCTACGTCCCGTCACGCTCGGTCCGCACCCGACGACCCCTCCCGGCCCCCTCACCCACCGTGTTCGACTCGATGCTCGCCGGCTCCGGCACACAGCCTGCCTCGACCACCACGGCGTTCACCCGTCTGCTGCGCGACCTGTGCCGCGACGGCGACTTCGGTCGACGGATCGTGCCGATCATCCCCGACGAGGCGAGGACCTTCGGGATGGACGCCCTGTTCCGGGAGCTGAAGATCTACGCGTCGCAGGGTCAGCTCTACGAGCCGGTCGACCACGACCTGCTGCTGTCGTACCGGGAGTCGAGCGACGGCCAGATCCTCGAGGAGGGCATCACCGAGGCAGGGTCGGTGTCGAGCTGGACCGCCGCGGCCACCTCGTATGCACACCGGGGTGTGCCGATGGTGCCGTTCTTCACCTTCTACTCGATGTTCGGATTCCAGCGCATCGGCGATCTGATCTGGGCCGCAGCCGACGCCCGCGCACGCGGGTTCCTGCTCGGCGCCACCGCCGGGCGGACGACGCTGCTCGGCGAAGGCCTCCAACACGGCGACGGCCACAGCCAGGTGCTGGCGTCGGTGATCCCGACGTGTCGGTCCTATGACCCGGCGTTCGCCTACGAGACAGCGACGATCATCCGGGACGGGATCGCCCGCATGTACCCACCCGAGGGCGCCGAGCACGGCGAGGACGTCTTCTACTACGTGAACCTCTACAACGAGAACTACCCGATGCCGGCCGCCCCCGCGTCGCTGCCGTGGGAGCTCGACCTCACCTCGGCGGTGACCGGTGGCCTCTACCCGTGGTCTCCTGCACCGGCCACGCCCGGACCGAGGGCGACGATCCTGTTCTCCGGTCCGATGTGGCGGGTTGCCGTCGACGCGCAGTCGATGCTCGCCGAGCAGTACGGCATCGGCGCCGAGCTCTGGTCGGCGACCAGCTACCAGATGCTGCGCCTCGATGCACTCGCGGCGACGCGCTGGAACGGGCTGCACCCCGACCTGGCCCCACGCGTCCCGCGGGTGACCGAGCTGCTGTCGCAGTCCTCGGGCCCGATCGTGGCAGTGACCGACTTCATGCGGATGGTCCCCGACCAGATCGCTCGGTGGGCACCCCGACGGTTCACCTCGCTGGGGACCGACGGGTTCGGACGGTCCGACACGCGCGATGCGCTGCGTCGCTACTTCGAGATGGACGCATCCCACCTCGTGGTCGCCGTGCTCGGCGGGCTCGCGGCGGACGCGGCGATCGGCTCGGAGCTCGTCGCCGATGCCATCAAGCGCTACGAGATCGACGCCGAGCTGCCGGTTCCCTGGCACGGCTGACAGGACGGAGCGCGACCCATCCGACCGTGCTCGATCACCCGGAGACCGGGCTTCACAGCCGGCCGATGGCGACCAGAGCGACACCCGCAGCGATAACGAGAGCGGTCAGGACCACCAGCACGACGGGGAGCCCACCCGAGTGCGCCGCGACGCGTGAGTCGTCGACCACAGCGAACCCGTCGGTCGCGACGACCACACGTGGCCGGTGGCACACGCCGCACTCGTCGGCGTCGTCGCGCATCAGGAAGTGGCAGTGGGGGCAGGTCTCCACGAAGTGGGCTCCTGCGGCGTGCGCCGCGATCTGTGTGGGTGAGAACGGTGTGGGAGAGAACGGTGTGGGTGAGAACACAGTCGGTCGAGGGGCGTGTCGCCTTGAGCACTCCGGTCCGATCGACCCCTGCGAACGGCTCCGGCCGGCACCGCTCCGGCCAGGCACGGCGATGCCCGTCGGTAGGCTCGCCGCGATGGATGGCCCCACGATCCCGATCACCGGCGACGACACCGCCGACCGCCTTCTCGAGGAGCAGCCGCTCGCGCTGCTCATCGGGATGCTGCTGGACCAGCAGGTGCCGGTGGAATGGGCGTTCCGAGGTCCTTCGACGCTGCGGGACCGACTCGGCGGGACGCTCGACGCCCGGGCGATCGCTGCGATGTCCGAGGACGACCTCGTGGCCGCGTGCTGCGAGAAGCCGGCGATCCACCGCTACCCCGCAGCGATGGGCCGCCGCATCCATGGCCTGTGCCAGCTCCTCGCCGAGCGCTACGACGGCGACGCGGCACGGATCTGGACCGGCGTCGACGACGCACCCGAGCTCTACCGCCGCCTGCGTGAGCTGCCCGGCTACGGCGACGAGAAGGCCCGCATCTTCACCGCAATCCTCGGGAAGCGCTTCGATGTCCGCCCGACGGGCTGGGCGGAGGTATGTGCACCGTTCTCCGACGGCGAACCTCGGTCGGTCGCCGACGTGGACTCCGAAGAGAGCCTCCTCCGGGTCCGGCAGTGGAAGCAGATGATGAAGGCATCGAAGAAGGCGAAGTCGGACCCGGTCCCGTCCACCGCCCGGTAGTCCACCGCCCGGTCATCGACCGCCCCGTCAATCGACACCCCCGTCATCGACCGTTCCCGACGGCAGCCCCGCGACCGACCTGACAGCCGGCTCAACGCTCGACGAGATCCGAGTGCTGCTGCCGGGACAACCAGCCGAGCAGCACGGCGACCGCACGCGGATCGTGGCGCAGCTCGTGTCCCGCACCGTTGATGACGCGCAGCTCGGCCCGACCGTGGGCGGCAGCGATCGCCCGACCGTCCGGCAGCGGCGTGATGTCGTCGCTGTCACCGTGGAGCACCAGCAGCGGGCGGGGCGCGAGTTCCTGTGCTGCGGCAGTCGGCCGGATCTCCTTGAACTC
>JAFDWA010000204.1 GCA_018268735.1 Actinomycetota bacterium
GCCGCGAACCCGAGGGCCGTGAGGGTCCCCGGAGGGGGTTGGAGCATGTCGCGGGCGTTCGAGACCGTGTGACCACCGACGCGCGTGCGCAGCGCCTCCTGTCGTCCGATTACCAGCGCTGTCGGACGGGAGCGGTTCGCGTCGATCGCCGACGCCGCCAGCAGGCCGACGAGGGTGATCACGGCGAAGGCGCCGATCGAGGAGCGCACGAGCGACTTCCGCTCCTGGCGTCGCACGGACACGATCGCTGCGGTGATGCCCGCTCCGATGATCACCGCGGCGAGCGGGTCGACGCCGGCGATGACGCCGACGCCGGTGACGACGACGGTGGCCGCCACGACGTTCCTCGTCAACCACGTGGACGGACGCCACCTGGTGAGGATCGGACGGGTTCGCACTCCGGGCGAAGCTAGGAGTGGGACGCGACGACGGCGGAGCGGCAGGCGGGTGAGCTGGCACGGCTCTCAGCGGGAGGATGGGCTCAGCGAACCCGTGTGGGTCTGAGCGCACGGGTACGGTCGACTCGGTGCATCCGCCGCTGGTACCGACCGCTGCGACCGGTGGGACCGCCGCGGCTGGCGGGTCTGGTGCGACTGCTGCGACACCAGCTCCGGCCTCGACTGCCCCGACCCTGGTCACGTTCGGACACGGTCGGCTCGACAGCGACGGACTCCTCTCGCTGGTCCGGCGCGCGGGGATCGAGCTCGTCGTCGACGTCCGACGGTTCCCGGGGAGCCGGCACAACCCCGCCGCCGGTCGTGAGGTGCTGCCAGCAACGCTCCTCGCAGGCGGCGTCAGGTATCGCTGGGACGAGCGCCTCGGTGGCCGTCGCCACCTCACGCGGGCCGAGGACGAGGCGTCGCCCGACACCTGGTGGCGGGTCGAGGCGTTCCGGGCGTACGCGGCGCACACCCGCACCGTCGAGTTCCGAGCGGGCATCGAGGACCTGCTGATCGACGTCGCGGCGCAGCGGACCGCGGTGATGTGCAGCGAGGCGGTGTGGTGGCGTTGCCATCGCCGTCTGATCGCGGACGTCGTGATGGTCGAGCACGGCGTGCCGGCTCGTCACCTGATGCACGACGGGCGACTCGTCACCGCCGAGCCGAGTGATGGCGCCCGCCTGGATCCGGCTTCCGGACACCTGGTGTGGGACGGTGGAGCTGCGGGTTGAGGGCGGTCCTTGCCTCGGCTGAGCTCGGCGCGTCTGCGCTCAGCGCCCGGCCGGCGTTCGGTGCCCGATGGTGAGGACCATGCCGATCGACGTCGGCACCCACGCGACGACGGCCAGGGCGAGCACGAGCCATGGCAGCCACCCGAGATCGGGCACTCCGAGCACCTCGAACACCCGGAACGACGCGACCGAGTACATCCCGAGCGGGAACACCATCGACCACAACGCCGGCGAGTAGGTCAGCGGTTCACGTCTGATGACGTGGCGCCACACCCCGAGGCCGATGAGCAGCGGGAACCAGAACGACGCGGTCGCCCACGCGAGGACGGTGAGGCCGCGGACGAACGGGTCGAGCAGGTGCAGCAGCTCGAGGTGGCCGGCGACGGCCACCAACTCGGCGCCGGCGAGCGCGGTGTTCGCCATCGCGCCGGTGGCGATCCACTCCGGCGGGTGTGACGGGACGACGACGCGCAGGGACCAGCGCATGAACACCATCGTCATCACGATCACGTACTGGATCGTCCCGAGGCACAGGGCGGCCACCGCGACGAACGCGACGAGCGGCGTCTCCCATCGGGCCACGAGCATGGCGCCGAGCGCCGCGATCGACGCCGTCGAGACGGTCAGCATGAACCACGTCCCGTCGACGCCGCGGCCGAGGTCCGGCTTGTCGGCCGAGGTGATCTCGACGAGGAGCCCCGCATAGAGCCACAGGATCCACAGCGGCAACGAGGCGAACCACAGCACCGCGGCGACGTTCCACCAGCCGATCACGGCCCCTGCTGCGGCGCCGAGCACGTTGGTCGCGGCGACCTGGGTGAGGAACGCGAACGAGGTCGCGTGATCGCTGAGGTCGGCGACGACCTCGGACGGGAACGCGACGACCCGGGCGACGGTCATCCAGGAGAGTGCCAGGTAGCCGATGGCGGCGAGCCAGGCGAGGAGGAGCGCTGCGGGGTGCAGGTGGTGCTGCTCGCAGCCCACGGCGATGATGCCCGTCGCCATGACGAAGGCGAACGATCCGGGGAAGAGCCGCTGCACGCCGACGGAGGGCACCGGCCCAGTCTGCACCGGCGCTGTGGTGGGGCTCGGGTCGTCGTGCCGATCGCGGCATCCGGCGTCCGTGTGCGAGAGCGACGTTCCACCCGTCGATCCCGCACACGAACAGCGCAACGAGGTGGCTCAGGACGCTCGTCGGGCGATCGTGACCCCCTCGACGTGGCGTACCGTCCAGCGTCCGGGCAACCAGGACAGATCGACATCGCCGGGGAGCACGACGACGTCGACCCGCGCTGCCCGGCGATACAGGTTCGGGTGCGAGCAGGTGCGGGACCCGGGGGCGTCGGCGAACGGACACGGGAAGATGTAGACGCTCCCACGGTGCGCCAGGCGCGCCGCGGCGTCGTTCGAGGTCGACACCGACTCGTGCGTGCCGACCTCCGCGATCGCACGAGCGACCGCCGGCGCTGCGGGGCGCAGCACGTCGGGGACGCGGACCCGTGGCGGTGCCCACGGCGCCAGCGGACCGACGAGCACCAGTGCCGCAACGGTGCCGACGGCGATGCGCACCTGGTCGACGCGTCGCCGGCCTGTGGCGTCGAGCACGCCGGGATCCTCGCGTGGTGAGAGGGCAGCGAGCGCTCCCCCGACGACGAACGGCACCATCACCGCTCCGTGGTGCCACCACGGCTCCGCGATCCCCGGCCACGACGACAGCAGCAGCGGTAGGCCGCCGACCGCGAGTGCTGCGATCCAACGGGGACGTCGGAGCGGCAGGAACCCGACGGGCAGCAGCCAGCTGAGCAACTGCAGCGCTGCGGTCGGCACGAGGAGACCCAGCCGCCACGGATGGGTCAGCGCGTCGAACGGGGAGTCGCCCAGCTTGCCGTAGTAGCGCTCGAAGGTCTGCCAGGTGCCGAGGAGGTGCGGGACGACCTGCGCTGCGATGAGAGGGACCGGGATGAGCCACAGCAGTCGTCGTCGGGTCCGTGGCTGGGCGAGGATCGCCGCGCCCGCCAGGACGACCACGGTGTCGGCGCGGCACAAGGCGATGAGGATCGCCGCGATCGTGGCACTACGGCGGTCGTCGTGCCTCACGGCGAGCAGCAGCCACGCAACGGCTGGGGTGGCGAACACGACCGGGTGGACGTCGTAGATCGCCGCGCTCCAGATGAACGGATTGGCGAGCACGAACAGCGTCGCCCAGCCACGTCCGACCTCGAAGCTGTCGGCGAGGCGCCGTGCAGGGATGACCGCGAGGCCGAGGCAGACCGACTGGGCGACGAGCAGCCACAGCGCCGTCGCTGCCAGGCGGTAGAGCGGCACGAACAGCAGCAGCACCGCGGACACGTGATCGGCGAAGACGTCGATCCCGATCGTCGTCACGAACGGGGCATGGCCCCGTGACATCAGCCAGATCGCCTGATCGAAGATGCCGAGGTCCGACGCTCCGGCCTTCAGGTTGCTCCAGCGTCGGACCGCGACGGCGAGGAACAGCAGCGAGCCCGTCGCCGCCCACGCCCACCCGTGCCGGTCCGGCTGCGCTCGTGGCGGTCTCGTCAGGACGTCAGCCGACACGATCGGCACCCGGGCTCTGGCCTGTCGGGAGGCGGACGGTGAACGACGCGCCGCCGAGCTCGCTCGTGTCGACCTCGACGCTGCCACCCGATGCGGAAGCGAGCTCCTGCACGATCGCCAGTCCGAGGCCCGTTCCCTCCTCGGCGACGCGGGCCTCGTCGAGGCGGGTGAACGGCTCGAAGATGCGTGCTCGGTCCTCGACTGCGATGCCGGGTCCGTCGTCGTCGACGCGGATGACCAGCGCGCCGCCCTCGAACGTCGCGGTCACGCCCGACCGTGAGCGACGGTAGCGACGGGCGTTGTCGAGCAGGTTGGTGACGATCCGGGTCAACGCACGCTCGTTGAGCGGTCGGGTGCCGGCGCGGAGGTCGGTGTCGATCGACGCCTCGACGCGCCGGTCGACCAGCGACGCGATCAGCGCGTCGACGTCGACGTGCTCCACCG
>JAFDWA010000205.1 GCA_018268735.1 Actinomycetota bacterium
GGTGACCCGCTTGCCGAGCAGTCGGCCCTGCAGGTCGGTGAACGCGACGACCACGGTGTCGATCTCGCCGGCTCGGACGAGGCGTGCGAGGGTCGGGACGTCGATCTTGCCGGTGCTCGGAACGGACATGGACGTCGATCGTACGTTCCGCGGGCTGCTCGGAACCCACCCGGCGTGGCCAGGCTCTGGGTGGGCGTGCGTCGGCGCTACTCGGGCGTGGTGTAGGCGGCGGTGATGCCACCGTCGACGAGCAGGGACTGGCCGGTCATGAAGCTCGACTCGTCCGATGCCAGGAACAGCGCGCCGTTCGCGATCTCCTGGGGCTCGCCGAAGCGGCCCATCGGGATGTGCACGAGGCGGCGCTGGCGCTTGGCGTCGTCGTCGAGGTACTTCGCGAGCAGCGGGGTGAGCACCGGTCCCGGACACAGTGCGTTGGCTCGCAGCCCCTGGCGGGCGTGGATGACCGCGATCTCCCTCGTCATCGCCAGCACGGCCCCCTTCGAGGCGGTGTAGGCGATCTGCGGGGTGGCGGCACCGAGGTGGGCGACGAAGCTCGCGACGTTGACGATCGACGCTCCGGCGCTGCGACCCGCCGCGCGGTCGGCGTCGACCGTGGCGAGCATCGCCGGGATGCCGTGCTTGCAGCCGAGGGCCACACCGGTGACGTTGACCTGCAGGGTCCGCTCCCACACCGCGACCTCGGTGTTCACGACGCCGTCGTCATCGGCGAGGGAGACGCCCGCGTTGTTGTAGAGGACGTGCAGGCCACCGAACTCGTCGGTCGCGAAGTCGACCGCGGCCTTGACGGACTGCTCGTCGGTGACGTCGGTGGACACGAACGCCGCCCGGCCACCTGCGGCGGCGATGCCCTCGACCGCCTCGGCGCCGTCGGTCACGTCCGCGATCACCACGTCCGCGCCCTCGGCGGCGAAGAGCTCGGCTGCCACGCGCCCGAGCCCGGCCGCTGCGCCGGTGATGAGCGCCACCTTCCCGTCGAGTCGTCCTGCCATCTGTCGGGTCCTTTCGTGAGCTCCAGCGCACGTTAGCCACCCTCGCACGTGGGTCTGCCAGGCCCGCTCCTACACTCGCCGACCATGACCACCTCCGCGCCACGGGCGTTGCCGAAGCACTTCGACCTGCTGATCGGCGGCGAGCGCGCACCGGCCGCCGACGGCGCCACGTTCGACGTCACCGATCCCGCGACGGGGTCGGATCTCGCCACGGTGTCCAAGGCCGGACCGGTCGACCTGGAGCGGGCCCTCGGCGTGGCCCGCGTCAGCTTCGACTCCGGCGTGTGGGCCGACGTCGACGCCACCACCCGGGGCCGGGTCCTGCTGCGCGCCGCCGCGTTGATCCGTGAGCGGCTGGAGGACTTCGCCTGGGCGGAGGTCGCGAACGCCGGTCACACCATCGCGGACGCCCGCTGGGAGGCCGGCGCGATGGCCGACGTGTTCGAGTACTACGCCGGTGCCGCGAACAAGCACCTGGGGTCCGTGGTGCCGACACAGGACCCGGGCCTCGGTCTCGTGCTCAAGGTGCCGGTCGGTGTGTGCAGCTTGATCGTCCCGTGGAACTTCCCGATGCTCATCGCCACGTGGAAGCTCGCTCCGGCGCTCGCGTGCGGCAACTCGGTCATCCTGAAGCCGGCGTCGTTGACGCCGGTCACGGCGCTGATGCTCGGCGAGCTGCTCGTCGAGGCGGGAGTCCCGGGACCGTGCGTGACGGTCCTGCCGGGGCCGGGGGCGACCGTGGGCGACGCCCTCGTCGCCGACGCCCGCGTCGACAAGATCTCCTTCACCGGGGACTCCTCGACCGGATCGCACCTGCTGCGGACGCTGTCGCCGAACATCACGAGGGTGTCACTGGAGCTCGGCGGCAAGTCCGCTGCGATCGTGTTCGCCGACGCGGACCTCGACGCGGCGATCGACGCGATCCCGTACTCGGTGTTCGCGAACGCAGGTCAGGACTGCTGCGCGCGCAGCAGGGTGCTGGTGGAGCGCAGCGTCTACGACGACGTGGTTGCGGGGCTGGTCGAGCGCACGGGTCGGCTCGTCGTGGGAGACCCGGGTGACGAGGCGACCGAGATCGGGCCCATGATCTCGGAGGGGCAGCGGGCGACGAGCCTCGAGTACCTGGACATCGGCCGCTCCGAAGGTGCCGAGGTCCTCTGCGGCGGCGAGCCGGACGGTCCCGGGTGGTACCTGAGCCCGGCGGTGGTGGCGGGAGTCGACAACTCGATGCGCATCGCCCGTGAGGAGATCTTCGGCCCGGTCGTGTCGGTCATCCCCTTCGACACCGAACAGGACGCGGTGGCGATCGCGAACGACAGCGACTACGGGTTGTCGGGGACCTTGTGGACACGCGACCTGGGCCGTGCGATCCGGGTCGGCAAGGCGGTCCGCACCGGGGTGATGAGCGTCAACACGAACCGCTCGGTGCGCTACGAGCTCCCCTTCGGCGGGTTCAAGCGCAGCGGTCTCGGCCGGGAGCTGGGCCTCACCGCGCTCGATCACTACACCGAGGCGAAGACCCTGTTCCTGTCCGCCGACTGATCCTCTCGATCGCGTGTCCTCCCCGGCTGGCTCCCGCACCGCGCCTCCGTGCGCCGGCCGAGGTCGGCTCAGGCCGGCGCACGGGCGTGGGCTGCCGCGAAGTCGAGCACCGCGGCGCTCGTCGCCGGGCTCCAGGTGTGGCCGCCGGTCGGGGCCACCACGGAGCGGACCGTCGCTCCCTCGCCCGAGGTCGCCTGCTCGATCGCTGTCCCGTCCGGCTCGACATGACGGCTGAGAGGACCGGCGTCGATCGCGCGGGCCCAGCTGCGCGCCACCATCGACGCTGCGTCAGCCCGTGGTCGCGACGCGCTCCCGGAGGACAGCGGAGCGCTGCCGTACCCTCCCGTCGCCGGCATGACGGCATCGTCCGCGTTCCACTGGACCAGCAGCGAGACCGAAGGGGACAGCCGGCAGCCTGCGGGCATGGACGCCCCGGCGACCGGGGCAGCGACCGCGACCAGCTCCGGGTTGCTGCATGCCAGCAGCGTCGCGGTCTGTGCCCCTGTGCCGAGCCCGGTGACGGCGATGCGGGACTCGTCGATGCACACGTGGTCACCGACGTGGCGGATGACTGCCGCGACCTCTGCAGCGGTGCCGGTGTCACCCGTCGTGGCGACCACCCAGCCCGTTGCGGTCCCGGCGCGCTCGGGGCCTGGACCGTCCGCGAACGCAGCGGCGCCGGTGCCGGCGTCACCCACCGCGACGAGCAGGGCTCGAGGTTGGGTGGAGGCCGGCTGCCGCGGGTCCGGCGATCCGGGTGAACTCGCCGGGGCTGACGGCGGTGGCACCGCGAGTCGGTACGGGACCGGAGCGTGGGCTGCGGGGGCGGTGGTCTCCGAGACGCCGGGTGGGCCGCCGGCCACACCGCATCCGGGTGAGGGTCGCGACGCGACGTCCGGGCCGACCGCGACCGGGACCGGGGCGCCGGCAGAGCGGAGCGTGGGTCGCTCGCCGACGCAGCGGCTCGCTCCGAGCACGAGGCCGATCACGACGACGATGCTCGCCACCGTCGATCGGCTGATCCGCGGAGGTGAGCGGCGGGCCGCGGGCGGGGGCCCGACCAGGTTCGGGTCCCCGAGGAACCGGTACGACGTTCCCTGGGGAGGTCGCACGACGTCCGCGAGGCGGGCGACCTCCTCGGGTGAGCGGCCCATGAACGTCGCCACGGTCTCGATCGGGTACCCCGCGAGGTGGTGCAGTGCTGCAGCGATCCGCTCGTCGCGTGACGCTGCGGCGAGCCGACTGCGCAACTCGGTGCGACGAGGTGCCTCCGGGTCGGCGTCGGTCGGTCCGGGGCTGCTCGCTCCACATCCCGGGCCTGTCGTCGCCGAGGTGCTCGCCGCCGAAGCGGTCGCCGCTGGTCCCGTCGTGAGCGCCGTGCCGAGCACGCCGACCGAGCCGGCAACCGTCTCGGCTGCGAGCGCGCACAGCCAGTCCGGCCGGTCGAGCGCTCCGCTGGCGCGGAGGCGCTCCATGGAGGTGTCGACCACGGCCCTGGTCGCCGCGCGATCGCCGATCAGGCGATAGGCGATCGCATGTGCGTTCGCTCGCGCTGCGTCGAGGTCGGTGTCGGACACGCCGTGACACGCTAGGGGCAGGCCAGGGTCGCGACGAGCCCCGGCGGTCCGGCGACC
>JAFDWA010000206.1 GCA_018268735.1 Actinomycetota bacterium
CTCCGCCTCGCCGAAGCGGACCTGGCGGTCGTGGATCCTCGCCATGATCAGCCCGTGTCGGTAGGCCGCGTACACCTCGAACCACGGGAGATCGAGCGGTTCGACGCCGCTGGTGACCCGATAGCGCTCGGCGAGGTCGTCGAGGCGGAGCATGTCGGGCAGACCCGGGAGGCCGAGCTCCTCGGTGATGTCCTGGAAGAACGTGTGCAGGAACGACATCCACCCGAGGTCGACCTCACGGGGAGCGACGGCGGCCATCTCCCAGTCCAACACGGCGAGGGGACGGCCCTCGGGGTCGTAGATCACGTTGCCGATCCGAGCGTCGCCCCACGACAGCACCGGCGACCGGGCATCGGCGGCGGTCGGCCAGCTCGCCTCGAGCCAGCCGAGTGCGGCGTCGAGCACGGGGACGCTGCGCTCGCCGCACACCCAGCGGTGGTACCCACGCCACCAGTCGACGTGGCGACGCAGCGCAGTCCCACCGGACCCCGGGACCTCGAGCACCCGCCCAGCCTCCTCGGTCGGCGCCGAGTGGATGGCTGCGACGGCATCGACGGTGGCGTCCTGCATCCGTCGGCGCACCGGACCGTCCATCTCCAGCACGTAGCCGTCCATCGTGTAGGGCAGCACGTCGGGGGGCACCAGACCGTCGATCCGGTCCATGACGAAGAACGTGCCACCGAGCACGCCTCGATCCGACTCGTACCAGCGGACGACCGGGACCGGCGCCTCGGTGTGCTCGGCGACGAGCCGGATCACCTGCTGCTGGGCGTCGAGGTCGTAGGTGGGGAACACCGGCACCGCGTCGTCGGTCGGCTCCAGGCGGAGCACGAACCTGCCGTCGGCGACACCTCCGGGTGCTGACGCGTCGGCCCAGCGGGCGTCGAAGAGGATCGTCTCCGAGGACATGCCGTTGGAGGGCGTCGCAAGCTCCGAGACGACCGCGCCGCGACGGCTCCGACGAAGCCACGACTCGATGCGCTCGCGCAGCTCCGAGGGGTCACGGCTGGAGTGCTTGATGTCCTCGGCGGCGATGTCGGGCATCCGGTCGTCGGCCACGTCCGCAGCATCTCATGCCCGGCGCCCGGCATGTCGCCGGTCACCCATGCGTTGCCTCATCCCCCGGCGGCGACGGCCAGCAGGCGTCCCGCCAACGGTGTCAGCGGGGCGTCGCGCACGACGATCCCGATGCTGCGCTCCACCTCGGAGCTGAGCGGCGTCACGAGCAGCTTGGAGCGGTCGGCCGCAGCCACCATCGACTCGGGAAGGATCGTGGCGCCGGCCCCAGCGGCGACGAGCGGAAGGAGCGCCTCGCGGAGATCCACCTCGACGACCACGCGTGGCGCGACGCCGGCGTCGAGGAACATGGCGTCGATCACCGAGCGGGTCGGGCTCCCCTCGGGTGGCAGGACCATCGCCGTGTCCCCGAGCGAGCCGATCCGACGGGGAGGACGGCGGCGCACCCGCGCGGACCCCGTCGACCCGGCGGACTCGGCAGACCCGGCGGGTTCGACGAGCACGTACGGCTCGCGGTGCAGCACCTGCCACCGCAGGCCGGCACGCTCCTGGACGTCGCCGACGCCGACCTCGCAGGAGCCGGATGCGACCATCGATGTCACCGATCCGTCGTCACCGGGCGCTCGCAGCGAGCAGGCGATGCCAGGTTGCTCGCGGCGGAGCGCGGCGACGAGTGGGACCACGGCCATCACGACCGAGGGTTGCACCGCGAGGGCCAGGTGACCGGTGACGCCGACGTGGACCATCTCGGCGGCTCGTCGGGCTCGCTCGACTGCGCTCACTGCGTCTCGAGCGGCGGGCAGCATCGCCAGGCAGGCATCCGTCGGCAGGACCCGCCGGCCCACCCGGTGGAACAGCGGCACCCCCAGGTCCCGCTCGAGTCGTGCGATCGAGGCGGACAACGACGCCTGCGCCACCCCGCAGCGCTCCGCTGCAGAGGTGAAGCCACCCGTCTCCACCGCTGCGATCACGTGCTGGAACTGACGCTCGTTCATCGTGTCAGCCTATGGGCTGACTGCCATGCATTGTTGGACACGATCTGATTCCCGCGGTTGACTCGTTGCTGTGATGTGGTTCGAGATCGCCCTGATCGGCGCCGGCGTCGGCTTCCTCGGTGGGCTCTTCGGCAAGGGCGGATCCGCCGTGGCCACACCGCTGCTCGTCCTCGTCGGGGTCCCGCCGTTCGCCGCTGTCGCGTCTCCCCTGCCCGCAACGGTGCCGGGGACCCTCGTCGCCGCCGACGCCTACCGGCGTCGCGGGATGATCCCCATGCGAACGGTCGGATGGAGCCTCGCGACCGGACTGCCCGCCACGCTCGCCGGCGCCCTCGCCACGCGCTGGATCGACGGCAGCGCGCTGGTCACCGCGACCGAGGTCATCCTCGTCGGCATCGGGATCCGCATCGTCGCCGTCCCGTCCACCGCGGCGGAGGAGGACGGGACGACCGAGGTGGCCACGTGGCGCCTCCTCCTCGTCGGTGGGCTCGTCGGGATCGCCGGCGGACTCCTCGCCAACAGCGGGGGCTTCCTCCTGGCACCGCTGTACCTGGCCGTCGCCCGCCTCCCGATCAAGCCGGCGCTCGCAGCGAGCCTTGCCGTGTCGGCGGTCCTCGCCATCCCGGGCACGATCGTGCACGCCGCGCTCGGCCACGTGGACTGGGCCGTCACGTTCGTGATCGCGCTGACAGCGGTGCCGGCATCGAGGATGGGGGCGCTCGTCGCGCTGCGGACCGAGTCCCAGCGCCTCGAGCGCATCTACGGCGCAGCGCTCGTGATCCTCGGCGTGACGCTGCTCATCGTGTGACCCTGCCGGATCGTGACCAGCGCGACGTGCGGCAGTCCCGGCCGGCGATACCCTGCCGCGGTGACCGGCAACCGATGGCTGCAGATGATCGCGTCGAACCCCGACCACTCGTCGTGGTACATCGAGCGGTTCCGCACGATGGCGGAGGAGGGCGCGGACCTCGACGGCGAGGCGAGGCTCATCGACGCGATGGTCCCACGGGGGTCGCGGCTCCTCGACGCCGGATGCGGACCCGGTCGGGTCGGCGGTCGTCTCGCGCAGCTCGGCCACACGGTCGTCGGCGTCGACATCGACCCGGCACTCATCGCCGAGGCGTCCTCCGTGCACCCGGGCGCGACCTGGCTGGTCGGCGATCTCTCCGAGCTCGACCTCGCAGCACGGTCCGATCCGAGCGAGTTCGACGCGATCGTGTGCGCAGGGAACGTGATGACGTTCCTGGATCCGACCACGAACCGCCAGGTGATCGAACACCTCGGCGCGCACCTCGCTCCCGGGGGCCGGCTCGTCATCGGGTTCGGGGCCGGACGCGGCTACGACTTCGGTGACTTCTTCGACGACGTCGGAGCCGTCGGGCTCACCGTGGACCTCCGGTTGGCCACCTGGGACCTCCGGCCGTTCCGACCCGACGCCGACTTCCTCGTCGCGGTCCTGTCGCGCTGAGGTCGTCCGCGGCTCACAGCTCCACGAGCGGGCGACGGTCAGACACCTGCGGCTGGCGGCCGGTCCGCAGCGGAGCGAGTGGTGCGTCGACCATGAGCTGTCGTCGCCACGACGCCCCCAGCGACCGCAAGGTCGAGCTCCACGCCTCCAGCGCTGCGCCGGGCTCCCAGGCACGCTCGTAGGCCACCCAGGTCGACCAGTCGGGGATCGCCCAGACGACGATCGCCTCCGATCGATCCCCCATCACGACCTCGTAGGCCCCGACGTCGTCCAGTCCGAGCGACCGAACCGCCGGGCGACCGACCGAACCCAGCGCATCGAGCAGCACCCCGACCGTGCCCGGTGGCACCGTGAACAGCTCGTGCGCGTACACCTCCCCCCGGACGCCGTCCGCGCACAGCCGCTCGACCGAACGCGTCCATGGGGTCGGCACGACGATCCGGTCGACGCCGCCGCGGCGCAGGCCGGCGGCGACCGCCCACCACTCGGCGAGCGACGGATCCTGGTCGCGACCACCGCCGGTCTCGTGGGCGAAGTTCGCGGCGAGGCCCTCCCAGCCCTGCAGCTCCCACATGTTCACCACCTGCGGCCAGGCACCGGTCGAGCCGATCGTGGCCCACACGCCGAGGCACAGCTGATCGCGCTCCGCCCGCGCGACCGGGCACCAGTTCGCGGTCATGTGCTGCAGGT
>JAFDWA010000207.1 GCA_018268735.1 Actinomycetota bacterium
GATGCCTTCGATGATGCTCACGCCTGCTCCTCCACCTGCCTGGCGCACGTCGATCCACGACGCAGACGCCTCGGACACCGTACCGGCGGCATCTTGTCAGCACCGGGCAATGCAGCCCACATCCGGCGCGCCGAGCGCCGGTCGACGCCGAGCGCCGGCGCTCAGAGGTTCCGGCGGATCAGATCCGCGTAGGCCTGAGCACCCGAGGGTCGGAGGTGCGCGCCGTCGGGAGCGAACCACTCCGGGTGGTCCTCCGACAGTCCGTGCCAGTCGACGAGGGTGGCGTTGGCGTGCCGATCCGCCGCAGCGCTGAGCCGCTGGTTCACGAGGTCCTGCCACGGACGTTCGACCTTCGCGTTCACGAGCAGGACCTTGCGGCTCCCGGCGATCTCGAACAACCGGTCGAGGTCAGCGTCGGAGAACGTGCCGTTGGTCCCCGCGTGCACGATGATCGGCCCGGGCGCCTTGCCCTGGGAGACGAACCACTGCACGACCTGCAGCACCACGTCGAACTGCCGGCCGACCTTGGCGTTGACGGTCAGGCCCGGCATCGACGCCTTGAGCGCGCCGGACGCCCCGAGCATCACCGAGTCGCCCACCGCGACGGCGTTCGTGGCGGTCTGGGCGACCGGCGCAGTGGTCGTCGGCGCGGTCGCGCTGATCGGCACGCCGCCCGCTGGTCCGAGGCCCTGCGCCGCGGTCGTCACCGTCACCTGCGGCACCGTCGTGGTCGTGGTGGGCTTCGTCCCTGCGACGTCGGGGACCGCAGCAGCGGCAAGCGCGATCTTCTCGCGGTCGGGGCTGCTCGCGGCCTGCTGCAGCCCCATCGAGATCAGCGCGACGAGCGCGAGGCTCGTCCCGCCGACGACGGTCAGCTGGCGGAGGTACACGGCATGGCGCTCACCGGTCGAGGTCCGCAGACCCTGCCACCACCGACCCAGCGCGCCGGCCCGCAGGGGCTGCTCGACGTAGCGGTACGAGACCTCTGCAGCGCCGAGGGTGAGGCCGATCCGCAGCACGAACACCGGCCACCCGGTGAAGGGCAGGTCGAGCTCGGGTCGCGTGACCATGAAGATCGGCCAGTGCCAGAGGTAGATCGAGTAGGAGCGGAGGCCGATCCAGCGCAGGACACCGATCCCGAGGACGGCGTGGAGCCGACTCGCGGGGTGCACGAGGACGGCGATGACGGCGACGCACACCACGTCGAGCAGCAGCATCCCACCCCGGTACACGAACGGGTCGAAGGCGTTGACCCGCACGAAGAACCACGCGACGACGAGGAGACCCAGGATCCCGACGCCGTCGAGCGCCACCCCGGCCGAGGTGGCGGCACGACCCCGCGTCCGCCACGGAGCCCACAGCACTGCCAGCAGCGCGCCCATCAACAGGCCCGAGGCCCGGGTGAACGTGGAGTAGTAGATGGCCGAGGGATCGGTGAACTCCCTGAACCGCAACGCCATCCAGGCACCGGACGCCAGCGCCAGCGCGCCGAGCACCCAGGCCACCTTCCGCCGCCCGACCTTCGCCATCCCGAGCGCGAACAGGGCGGGGAACACCAGGTAGAACTGCTCCTCGATCGCGAGGGACCAGAGGTGCTGCAGCAGCGGCGGACGCCCGGCCTGCGCGAAGTACGACTCCTGCAGGTGGATCTGCCACCAGTTCGACACGTAGAGGAGCGCCGCGATCACGTCGCCCCCCATGCGCCCCGCAGCGTCGCGGTAGACGAGCAGCGACGACACCGACACGACGAGCAGCAGCAGGTACAGCGCCGGCAGGAGACGTCGCGCACGTCGCGTCCAGAACTGCCGCAGCGAGATCGCACCCGAGTGGTGCCGCTCGTCGATCAGCAGCGCGGTGATCAGGAACCCGCTGACGACGAAGAAGACCTCGACGCCGAGGAAGCCACCCGGCATCCAGGAGACGTCGGCGTGGTACAGGACGACGGCCGTGACGGCGAGCGCGCGGAGCCCGTCGAGCGCGGGTCGGTAGCCGAGCTTCGGGGGCGCGGCAGCACGCGTGGCGGTGGCCATGGCCAACCATTCTGGCCCCTCGGACCGTCCCGTCCGGGGACGGGCGGGGCGCCCCGCCGCGGGAGGGTGCCGCTCAGCCGCTCCGGGGACGGTCCCCGTCGACAGCCCCGGTGCTCCCGACAGCCCCGGTGCCGCGGAGCTCCACCTCGCGATCGGCCGCCGCCCGGAGCGTCGTGGCCGACAGCGAGCCGATCGCCGCCTGGCGACCCTCGACCCAGGCGAAGTGCAGCGCGCACTCGGACTGCTTGTCGGTGCAGCGACGCCCGTCGAGCAGGCAGTGCGAGATGTCGAGCGAGCCCTCGAGGCAGCCCACGATGTCGAGCAGCGAGATCTCCGACGGCGGGCGGGCCAGGGTGCAGCCCCCGTTGCGTCCAGGGGTGCACGACAGGAAGCCACCACGCGACAGGCGGTGCACCACCGTCGCCACGTTGCCCGACGGGATCGCGCACGCCGACGCGAGCTCCTGCGCGGTCCGCCGGGTCCCATCCGGCAGGGTCGCCAGGTGGATGAGGAGGCGCACGCCGTACTGGCCCTGCTTGGTCAAGCTCAGTTGCACACGTCACCCTCTCACCGAACGACCGGCCTCGCTGAACGACCGGCTCACTGAACGACCGGCTCACTGAACGACCCGGCCCGCTGAACGACCCGGCCCACTGCAGGCGCCTCGGCAGTCGGTCGACAGGATCGCTTGAATTGCTCGCAACCATCGCGATAATAACCAACATCAACCCGGGAACGACCTCCCGGGGCCCGACCTTCCGAGGGGGAGGAGCGTGCGGATGGCTGAGAAGGTCTACGACGCGGTGGTGATCGGAGCCGGCCACAACGGCCTGTGCCTCGCCGCCTACCTCCAACGGGGCGGCCTGCGCACCGCGGTGATCGAGCGTCGCCACGAGGAGGGCGGCGGCGTCAACACCGAGGAGCCGCTCCTCCCCGGCTACCGCTTCAACCTCCACGCCCAGTACATGGAGTTCTTCGACATCATGCCGATGATCCAGGACTTCGGCCTGGAGGACCTCGGGCTTCGGACCGTCATGCCCGAGGCGCAGGCCGGCATCGCCTTCTCCGACGGTCGACCGCCGGTGATCCTGCACCGGCCCGACCTGCTCGAGCGCACCCACGCGAGCATCGGCCGCTACTCGAGCACTGACGCCGACCGCTACCTGGCGCTCAAGGAGCGGGCGTCGCGGCTCCAGGAGCTGATGGCGGTCGGGCTGTACAACCCGCCGTCGCCGATGGCCGAGCAGGCCGCAGCCGACATGCTCGTCGCAGCGTTCGGCGATCTCGGCATCACCGCCGACTACCTCGTGAAGACGCCCAAGACCGTGATCGACGAGATGTTCGAGACCCCCGAGCTGCGGGCGCTGCTGTACCGGGCGTGCGTCGAATGGGGCTACCCGATCGACTCCTTCGGCACCGGCGGGATGTTCCTGACCTTCGTCATCTGGACGCTCGGCAACTGGAAGATGGCCCTCGGCGGCACCCACACGCTCGCGAAGGCGATGACCCAGGCGTGCTACCGGGAGGGCGTCGACCTGATCGAGAACACGATGGTCGAGCGGGTCGTCGTCGACGACGGCCGCGCCGTCGGCGTCGAGGTCCGCGGCGGGGAGGTCATCCGGGCCGAGCGCGGCATCGCCTCGAACGCGGACCTGCGACAGACGTTGCTCGACCTCGTCGGACCGGACCACCTGAGCGACCGCTGGGTCAAGCGGGCGAAGGACTTCCGATACGGACCGAGCCACGTCCTCGGCACCCCGATGTTCTGCCTCCACGAAGCACCCACGTACCGCTCCGCTCGCTGGGATCCGGAGATCGACCGCTGCTTCTACACGATGGTCGGCTTCGACGGGCCCGACGACACCGCCCGCTACATCCGAGACGCCTACATGGGACGGCTGCCGAAGCCGGCGGCCGGCACCTGGGTCAACTCGCTGTGGGACCGATCGCAGGCGCCACCGGGCCGCCACGCCGCGAGCGGGTGGTACTTCTTCCCGCCCGCGTCCGCTCTGACCCCGGGCGAGTGGGAGGAGGTCCGAGCGACCTTCAACGAGCGGCTCCTCGACGAGTGGGTCCGCGCTGCACCCAACAGTACCCCCGACAACGTGATCTCGCATCGCCTCTACACGCCG